>CAZXUP010000039.1:0-4286 GCA_964643815.1 uncultured Vampirovibrionales bacterium | reverse complement strand
GCTGATTGTCGGGGGGATTTTTGCAGCGGCTTTTGGCCTGAAAGGCTTTCTGCTTTCAAGCCATTTTATCGACGGTGGGGTAACCGGGGTTTCCATGCTGCTGGCTCATATCTCTTCCGCGCCGCTGGCCCTTTTAATCCCGCTGATTAACCTGCCATTTATACTGATTGGGTATTTCCAGATCGGCTTCAAGTTTGCCCTCAGAAGCGCCTTGGCCATTGCCGGACTAGCGCTTTGTCTGGCTTTTGTAGAGTTTCCGGATGTAACACCCGATAAACTATTAACCGCCGTATTCGGTGGATTTTTCATTGGCGCTGGCATCGGACTGACCATTCGGGGTGGAGCCGTTTTAGACGGAACTGAAATTGCGGCCTTGTTAATCAGCAAGGCCTCTCATATTCTGAAAGTAGGCGATGTGATTCTCCTGCTGAATATCCTGATCTTTGCAGGCGCCGCTTTCTTTCTGGGTGTTGAAGCCGCCTTGTACTCGATTTTAACCTATCTGTCGGCATCCAAAACCATTGATTTCATTTTGCATGGGATTGAGGAATATACTGGCATCACCATTATTTCATTGAAGAATGAAGCAATCAGGCAAGTCATTACCAGAAACCTGAAACGCAGCGTGACGGTTTACAAGGGGAAACGGGGCACCAATGAGATGGATCAAGATATTTTATTTTGTGTGGTCACTCGCCTTGAAATCGGACTCATTAAAGGCGCTGCCCGGGAAATCGATGAGCAGGCTTTTATCATGATGCACACCATTTCGGATGTAGAGGGCGGCGTGGTGAAAAAGGCCCGTTACCATTAGGGCTACCCGCTACTCTAATTATCCTGGGACATCAATTTCCAAACGGGCAAGGCTGCTTTAGACCCCTCTACTATATGGTTAATAGCAGCCTCTATTTCCAGACGCACTTCGTATTCCGGGTCATCTTTCGCGTTTTCCAGGTAAGGCAATGCGGCTTCGGTGCCCGTTTCTGCTAAAAAGCGAGCCGCTCTCCAGCGCACCAGTTTATTATTATCATTCAACGCCTGACAAATAGCCTTTTGGGCGGAAACATCGCCAATATCCGACAGGCTGTCTCCAGCAGTACGTCGAACCCCTACATTGGCATCGTGCAATAACGACCGGCTAAGCGCTTCAAGCGATTCGGCGGACTTGACTCCCGCCAGTTTGGCCGCCGCCCACCGTCGAATCTGGGGTTTTTCATCATGAAGTGCTTTTACTAAATGCGGTAAGGTATCTTCAGAAGCATCCAACTGTTGCACCGCGTGAAAACGCTCATTCCAATCCGGAGAATCCAGTTGAAGGGCACTGGGCTTCATTGTCTGAATTGCAGATTGCGATGCTGCGGATTCAGAAGACTTGCCCAAAGCCAGCATTTTTTGCTGGTTCAGCCTGGTTTCATCCAGCAGGCTTTCAATTTCTTCGGTAACTTCCTGGGCCACATCGGAGAGAGTCCCGTAACGCACACCCCAGTCTGCCCAGTGACGCTCTTTTAAATAATCTGCCCCAAAATGAGTTTGAAGTTCGCGAGCCGTAGCGCCAAAGCGGGAAGGCAAACCAACCCTCTCTTCCGCAATGCCATTCGTCACTTTAACCTGAACCGGGATCTGGCGGAATGTCTGTACCCACACCTGAGCCGCTCCCTCATGTGCCGTGGTCCGGCGCTGCCCTTCCACAGATTCTTGAGTTTGCTCCTTGCTTTCAAAAAGCTGCCGGGCCGCATCCAGGATGGACGGCCAGTCCACACGGGGATCTCGATTCAAGGTCAAAAAACTGGCAGCACTAAAAACGCTGACTACGCCCTGAAGATTCAACAACTGCTGAACAACCGCTGGCGCGGATGCCTCATTTTCTGGGGTAAAAGTCCCACTCATACCAAGCGAAGCGCTAAGATTCAGCTTCATGCTATTGGGATTGGGGGTGGTGTCAATAGAAACCAGCGTCATCATGACTCTTCTCCAGCAGCTCGAAAGCAGTCCATTTAAAAACCTTTATCTGTTGGCCTCTTTTTTCTGGTTCTTAGCCGCCTTCTTCTCTTTCATTGTTTTGGCAGCCTTCTTTTTAGTCTCTTTTTTAACGGCCTTCTCTTTTGACATGGTGCTCCCTCCCTTAAGTACCCGTCTAGCGTATCCTAATTTGACAGGTTTAGGTACCTCCAACAAGCCTCCACATAAAAACCAGTTTGCCTTGCGCTAAAATAGAGGCCAGTCAGGAACAACGAGAGCCGGTTTTTCAGATGCAGAGAATCTCCCAGCAGCTTGCCCACGAACTCAAGGTTCAGGAGAAGCAGGTTGCCGCAACACTTGCCTTGCTGAACGAGGGCGCAACGGTGCCTTTTATCGCCCGTTACCGCAAGGAGGCGACCGGAGGACTGGATGATGCCCAGCTCCGGCTTTTGGAAGAACGCCTGCACTACCTGCGCGATCTGGAAAAGCGCCGCGCCACGATTCTGGACAGCATTACCGAGCAGGGAAAACTCACGGACGCACTCCGCACAGCCATTGAGACAGCCGATACAAAGACCCGCCTGGAAGATTTATACCTTCCCTTCAAGCCCAAGCGCCGAACCAAGGCGCACATTGCCCGAGAAGCCGGGTTGGAGCCCTTGGCCAATAGTCTGCTGGCAAATCCCAACCTGCAACCGGAGCAGGCCGCCCAGAACTATGTCAATGCAGACAAGGGCATTGCGGATGTGCAGGCGGCTCTGGACGGAGCCAGCCAGATTCTGGTTGAGCGATTTTCGGAAGCGCCGGAATTGCTTGGCCCGTTGCGGCAATTTTTATGGAATACGGGCGTGGTAATCTCGACCGTCATCAAGGGAAAGAATGAAGAGGGCAACAAATTTTCCGACTATTTCAATTACCACGAGGCCATCAGGGCGATTCCCTCTCACCGGGCGCTGGCGCTGTTTAGAGGTAAAAAGGAAGGCTTTTTGCGGGTCAGCTTGAAACTGGCCTCTGAAAAAGACGCGCAACTCCAGGCCACCCTCAGCATCGAAAACCGGATTGCAAAGCATTTCAATCTGCATCTTAATCAGCAGCATCAAAACCGGCCAGCCGACACCTGGCTCTCGAGCTGCATTCATGACGCATGGGCCGATAAAATCCTGCCACATCTGGAAACGGAACTCATGAACCTGTTGAAGGAGCAGGCTGAAGAAGAGGCCATTCGGGTCTTTGCCCGAAACTTGCGGGATTTGTTATTGGCGGCTCCTGCCGGTCCGAGAATCGCACTGGGGCTTGACCCCGGGTTTCGGACCGGGGTCAAGACCGTGGTTGTGGATGCCACGGGCAAGGTCTTGGAGGCAGCGGTCACCTATCCTCATGTTCCTCAAAACGCATGGCAGCCCAGTATTGAAAAACTGACTGAGCTGATCCGGAAACACGGAGTCGAACTGGTGAGCATCGGGAACGGCACGGCCTCGCGAGAAACGGATCGTCTGGTACTCGATTTAATGAAACAGCGCCCCGAGCTCAAAATCAATAAAGTCATGGTTTCCGAAGCAGGCGCATCGGTCTACTCCGCTTCAGAACTGGCTTCCAAAGAATTACCCGAGATGGATGTCTCATTGCGAGGGGCCGTTTCCATCGCCCGACGCTTGCAGGACCCCTTGGCCGAACTGGTAAAAATCGACCCCAAAGCCATTGGGGTCGGACAATATCAGCATGATGTCAACCAAACGCAACTGGAACACATGTTGGAAACGGTGGTCCAGGATTGTGTGAATGCGGTTGGCGTAGACGTCAACACAGCCTCTCCAGCCTTGCTAACGTATATTTCCGGTTTGTCGGCCAATCTGGCTAACAACATTGTGGAACTGCGAAACAAGAATGGATCGTTTAAAAGCAGGGATGAGTTGAAAAAAGTGCCGAAGCTGGGGCCGAAGGCGTTTGAGCAGGCGGCGGGATTTTTAAGGATTATGGATGGCAGCAATCCGCTGGATGCGTCTGCGGTTCATCCAGAGGCATATCCCATCGTCAAACGGATTCTTTCCGTCAGCAAGCGGGACATGAAATCGACGATTGGGGATGTGGCTTTCTTGCGAGGATTAAACCCGACTGACTTTACGGATGATCATTTTGGATTGCCAACGGTTCGGGATATTATCGCCGAACTGGAAAAGCCGGGACGCGATCCACGCCCGGAATTCAAGACCGCCAGCTTTATGGATGGCATTGAAGGCATCAACGATTTGAAACCGGACATGGTATTGGAAGGCGTGGTGACCAACATCACCAACTTTGGCGCATTTGTGGATATCGGCGTTCATCAG
>CAZXUP010000038.1:0-14879 GCA_964643815.1 uncultured Vampirovibrionales bacterium | reverse complement strand
CGGCTAAAGGCGAAGAGCAACCCGCTCCGGCTAAAGGCGAAGAGCAACCCGCTCCAACTGAAACTGAAGCAGCCTAAGTTCAGAAACCTACAATCTTCCAACAGTCTCCCAAATTGGGAGGCTGTTGTGTTGTGTAAAGTTTTAAAAAAGATTACAAATTTCGCACAAAATGGTTCGAGCAGGTGTTTATCCCATGGGGAAACATCGCGCCCACAAAGGCTCGATTCCAAGATAAAATGAGAGAACGGTAGGAACACCGAGTGACCGAACATCGACTACTCTGCGTAGTAATACGGACGGACCTACCCAGGTTTTCGTGTTGAAAGTATCTTCCGGCAGAAGCATCTTCCGCTCTGCCCTATGGATAAACCAGAATTACAAAGGAATGATCCCGAATGAACACCCAAACATTTGCAGCCAATGACATTATCATCGCCGAAGGCACATATGGTTCCCAAACATTTCTCATCAAGGAAGGAACCGTGATGATCTGCAAGGAGACCGGCAAAAAAGGCCGCATGCAAATTGCCCTTTTATCGGAAGGAGAAGTGTTTGGGGAAATGTACCTGTTGGATGACGCCGGTTCCCGCTCGGCCTCGGTGATTGCCCAAACGCCAGTGACCGTCGAAATCATCGACAAACAGGAAATCGAGCAACACCTGGCCGCCACGCCGCCCATCGTTTTCTCAATCCTGAAAACACTCAGCTCCCGCCTGGCGCAAATGTCGCAGGAAAACACCTTGCTAAAACTGGAGCAGAGCAAAAACCCGCTCAACAAGCTGCTTCAACTGCTGAAAGATTAACCGTCAATCAATAAAACAGATATCTTCTCCGCTTATTTTTTAAGAGAACGATTCCGGTTTTTCAACGCTTGAACCCCCCAATATCCGCTTGCTGCAATGCCTGTCAGAATTGTCGGCGTCAGCCCAGGTGTCGTTCGCGGCGGATCGCCAGGCCCTCCGCCACCAGGACCGCCATCGTCATCCGGCTGCGCCTGCGCAGGGCATGAAAAAAATAATGCAACACAAACAACCAGTATCATCCAAGGCATGATGAACTCTCTTTTTTTTCATTATGACATTATTTTCCACAATTCAACCCACATGACCCGGTACAATAATCAAAGTCGGTTTTTACAGCGTGAGAAGCAGAGTTTTGCCGCAAGATAACAGCCATTCTCAAAACGGCATCCTCCCCAATGCCTGGTATCAGGAATTACCCGTCTGGGGCTGGCTACTGCTTGGGCTACTCGTAGGCGCATTGGCCGTTCCAGGCATCGGCAACTGGTTCGAATTTCTCGCCAAACAAAGTTTTCAGCAAAACCTGGTTCAAATACTCACCGTGAGTTTGCTTGGCGTTTCCCTGGCACGAAGTAATCTTCGGCTGCCGTTTCGCTACAAGCCCAGCCCCATTGGTTTTCTGTTTTTCGTATTCAGCGGATTCGCTTATCTGGCCGGAGCCATACTCTCCATCAAAACACTCTTTTGGGGCGGATTGATCGTACTACTCGCCACTCTGCTCTGGTCTTTGTCCGGTTTCCGCATTCTAGCCAGTTGGCTTCCCGTCGTTCTCTTCTCGTTTTTTCTCCTGCCCGATCTGCCCTCCGACCTGAAGAACACCATCAGCTTGCCGTTGCAACTGCTTTCCACCCAACTCACAACCTTGCTGGCCGGTCTTTTCATTCCCATCACCGCCAAGGGCAATATCTTCTACATCTACGGAGAGGCCTTTGAAGTTACCGTCGCATGTAGCGGCCTACACACCTGGATTGGTTTTTTGTTTGCCGGCATGATGTGGTTGCTGTTTGAAAAATTTTCGCTGAAAATACTGCTTGCCGCGTTGCTTAGCGCTCCCCTGCTGGCATTGGTAACCAACACGCTTCGACTTTTCATCACGGCGCTGGTAGCCCATTGGGTTTCAGCGGACGCCGCCGTGGATATTCATACCAATCTTGAGTATCTGCTATTTCCATTGGGGCTTATTGCCTTGTGGATGCTTCTTCGAACAATTTACAACAATGCGGAGTCTCACGCAGAAGGGCTGTGCCAGAAAGAGGTTCAGCCATGAGCACACCGGGCAAACCTCCTGGCGTAACGTTTCTTTTTTACGCCGTGCTGGCGGTTCTCACCCTCCTCAATGCGGGCCTTTACCTGGTGCAGGAAGCGCCAGAACACCCTGTGTATCAAAACACGGACATCTTTGAAATACCCCATGCGCTGGGCGGATGGCAGGGCCGGAACGTCGAAGTCTCCGAAGCATCGCTCCGCATTTTGGCTCCGGCCCAACTGACGAGTCGCGCGTATTATCCCAGCCAACAAAACCGTTTCAGCCTGAAGCAAGGGAAAGATGTCGTCTGGCTGAATGTTATCCAGTCCAAGGCTGTCGGAACACTGCACAACTTCTATGATTCCCTGGTCGCCTCCGGCTCCGATCCACGCATACTAGGGACACACACCATCCCGACAAGCAAAGGGGCTTTGAAAGCAACACTCATCCGCTATAAAAACGCGCAAAACTATCCGTACTACCTGCTCTTATGGTACCAGTGGCAGGGTGGTAGCGCACCCAACCGATGGCAATGGTATCTCGAAATTCTTAAACTGAGAGCGCAGCAAAAAACCACGCCCTGGCAACTGATTGAAGCCTCAACACCCATCGTTCACACCGGACAAACGCCATCAAAATCGGTTGACTTAGACCGTCTCGACAATTTTGTGCGGGCGTTTTACGAGCAGGCGTCTTTTTAGGCGCTGACAATCTCTTCAAATAGCCTGACTCACCTGTCTCTTCCGTCAAAGCGAACTCGGACAGAGCCACAATCATGCATTACTACGGACAATATCCGCAAAATAGTGGACACTCTGCCCATAAAAACGGTTGTTTAAACGATCAGATTCAACCCAAAAACCGCTTATAGTCAAAAAAGAACGATTTTTCGGAAGAGTCTTCTCAATTTACCCGTATTTCAAAGCTGAGAGTAACGTTCTTGAACAACCTGACGATAGCTCGCATATACCGGAATTAAGAGCATCCGTGCAGGAAGTTTAGTCAAAGGTTGCCATGACCTCTATCTTGTATATTGCGCAGTTTTTTAGCGTGGAAACCGAGCCGGGGGGGCAAGGGCAACGGCATTACAAGCATGCCAAGGCGCTGGTGGAAGACGGACACCATGTTACGGTCATTACCAGCGGCTGCACCACAATGCAATCGGGACAATCAGGGCAATTAAGCACTTCAGGCAGTTCAACCACCAGCGAGTGGAATCACCCCAATCTCACCATCATCAAACTGCCCGTCGAACCCATGAACAAGCGTAGCGTGCTTAGCCGGGCCAAACGTTATTTTGCATTCAACCTGAAAGCGTTAGCAACAGGGCTAACGCTTTTATTGATTGAACGCAAACGCTTTCATTTCGTTCTGGGCTCATCACCGCCTCTTCTCATTGCGCTGGTCGCTTACCTATTGTCCATTGTGGCACGCGCCGAATTTTGCCTGGAAATACGCGACCTGTGGAGCCAGACAATGGCCGCCAACGGATTTATTAAAAACAAGCCGCTGATTGCCCTCAATCGCTGGCTGGAAAGCTGGCTTTATACCAAGGCCAAAAAAATCATTATCGTCTCGGAAGCGTTTGCCAGTGAAATTATTGCCCAGGCGCCACATACCGGCCACAAAATTATGTATATTCCCAATGGCGCAGATATGGAATTTTACCAGTATCCCAAACTCTGGAAGGGCAGTTATTTGCGCGAAGCCGAAGCGGATCGCAACCTGTTTCATGTCAATTATACCGGTGTGTTCAGCGATTACACCCGCCTGGAAACCCTGCTGGAAACCGCCGCACAACTACAGGAAAGCGCCCCCGACATCCGGTTTAACCTGGTGGGAGGTGGTTATCAGTTTGACAGCATTCGGCAGCTGGCCGAACAAATGAACCTGAAAAACGTGTGCTTCTGGGAAGCATTGCCCAAGAACCGCATCAACAAATTTACGATGGAAGGCGATCTCTCCATCATCAACTACCGCAACCTGGACATCTACGGACAGGTGCTGCCCAACAAGCTGTTTGACTACATGGCGTCCGGGCGCCCCATTCTGGCCGCCGTCCCGCAAGGAGAAGTGAGCCGAATTCTGGATGAGAGCGGCTGTGGTTTTTGCGTGGAACCTGAGAACGTCACGGCCCTGATTGAAAAAATCATGTGGTTTTACAACCACCGGGAACAAGGGCTAAAAATGGGCTTTCAGGGGCAAAACTATGTTCGACGCCATTTCAACCGCAATCTGCTCGTCACTCATTTTTTGGCGCTGTTCCCACGTGTTATCCCAATCAACCCCAGCAAGCGGCGCGAAGTGGCTGCGGCAACAGAACCTGCCAACAACGTGGTTCTCCTTGCCAAAAAGCGCTAGGCCGACAAGTCGGCGTTAAGTAGGAAGATAAGCAGTGCCCTTCTGTCATTCCTCCGCGAAGGCGACCAGCAAGCTGGCTTTACATAAAGCTGCTTGCTCCTCTCTCTCTGTCATTCCCGCGAAAGCGGGAATCCATTTAGCGGAGAAACCTGTTTGTCAGATCTTTCCAATTCATAAATTGGCTGTTTAATCCTGACAATGGATTCCCGCTTTCGCGGGAATGACAGTGTGACGTCTGCACAAAAGCCAGCTTGCTGGTCGCCTTCGCGGAGGAATGACAGAATAAAAGAGAAATCCCCCTCAGCGCGAGTCTGAGAGGGATTTCAAAACGTTCAGGACCAGAACGCTCAGGCAGTGCTTACTGCTGACGCATTCCGAGACGACGGTTGAGCAACACAGCCGCTTCGGATTCCGGCGCAAATTGCAGGAATTTGCGGAACGCATTCTGGGCTTGCGCAGCTTCGCCCTGGAGTTCGTAGCTGGAACCCAACTGGTAGTAAGCAACCGGGTTGTTGGCTTTCGCTCTCAATGCGGATTCAAAGAAAGGAATCGCGCGCTGGGGCTGACCCAACTCCAGGTAGGAACGGCCCAGCAGGATGTGTGCTTGCTGGTTGGCCGGTTCAATTGACTTGAACTGCTCAAACAGCGTGATGGCTTGCTCCGGCTGGTGCAGGCTCAGCAAACGCAGGCCTTCGTAATAGTTGGCGACGCCGGGGTTGAGTTTCGTCTCAATTCGCTTGTAGAGTTCATCCACACGAGCCAGAGCCGACAGCGCAGCGCCATCATCCGGGGTCAGCGAGGTGAAGGTTAAATACGCTTCAACCGCATCAACCGGTCGGTCCTGCGCATCCAGAATTTGGCCCTTGGTGTAGAACAAACGGCTATTGATCGGATCGAGCGCAATGGCCTTGTCGATCTGGCGAAGCGCTTCGTCATAGCGTCCCTGGGAGTACAGTGCGGTGGACAAGCCATCCAACGCATGCACGCTGTTGGGTTCATTCGACAGCAAGGTTTGGAACAGCGTCACCGCTTCGGGATAATGACGGGTCACCAGTTGCCATTGCGCTTGCATAAACAACGGGTTGGAACGAACATTGGCGGACATCAGCGTTTTCATAGCCGGTGTGCCAAGCTGGGTTGTTCTCATCCGGGTTTGGGCTTGCGCCTGGGTTTGCTGGGTGCGGGTCATCGCCGGCTTTGCATTCGTATGTTGATGCGCGTTTTCGGCCAGGGCGAGCATCGGGGTTGCAGCCAACAAAACCGGTACGATCGCCAAACTAACGATTTTTTTCATTCGTACTCTCCTAAATTACACTCACAATCAAAAAAACAGATTTTAACGACACAAACAATAACGGAGAAAAGGTGGGCCGATCATTTTGACTGACCGGCCCACACATCTGTTTACTGAGGATTCACCTGAACGGTGATCGGTTGATCCAGCTTGATTTCAAGCTTGTCTCCCGAACTGATGGTGACATCCTGGCCCTTTTGCAGAGCGGCCGCAATGGCGCCCGTACCCGCGCCTACGGCTGTACCATAAATTGCACCGCGACCGACCTTGCCGCCGGAAAGCGGTCCCATTGCCGTTCCCAGGGCAGCACCCAGGCCAGCGCCCACAGCCGTGGTACCCAGGGCTTTCAAGACGCGCCCCTTCGTGGAGCCGCCGTGCAGCAAACCGTCTTCGGTGGCGACAGAACCCTGAATGACATAGTTCTGACCATCCGGCGTCACGATCTCGGTGAAGTTGATATCCAGCTTGGCGCTTTTGCCGGTGCGGCCTGCCGGTTCAATCTGGACGATTTTTCCATGAATCAGGCTGCCCACCGGCACGATCACCCGGTTGTCGGAGCTCACCAGCGGCTGATCGACGTTCAGCGTAATGGTATCGCCCACGCGGTTCAGCTCGGAGCTGATGACGCCGGAACTGAGCGTACCGGTAAACAAGGTGTTGGCCGGAACCGTTGAGATGTGACCTTGCAGAACCGTCTGGCCGTTTTGATTCGTCATCGTGGTGGAATCGGTTGTCGTTCCGCCATAAGTATTTCCGCCTGCCATGTTGCCGTTCATATTACCGGCGCCATAAGGAGCACCCGCCAAATTCAGGCGCTCGCGCAGGTTTTGCACCATCGCAGCCACTTCGGCGCGGGTTGCGGGTTGCATCGGTTCAATAGCGTTGCCCACTGTCGGCTCGTTGGCGAAAATACCGGCCTGAATGGCGGCGGCCACACCCGGACGCGCCCAGGTAGGAACGTAGGAGGCATCACGGTAACCGCTGAAAATCTGGTTAATGGTGGCATCATTCGGCATCGGCAGGCGGGCGGCGTTGGCCAGAATCGCCAGCGACTCGGCCCGGCTGATGCTGCGGCCCGGCAGGAACAATCCGTTGGGATAGCCGCTCACCAAACCATTGCTGCGTACCGTTTCGATGGATGGATACGCCCAGTGGCTGGACGGCACATCGGTAAAGGTTTGCAGGCCGCTGGCAGCCGTTGCCAGGCCCAGCGCCTTTGTCATCACCGCAGAAAATTCGGCGCGGGTGATCAGGCCTTCCGGGCGGAAAGAACCATCGGGGTAGCCGGTAATAATGTTCTGGTCAGACAGCGTCTGGATTGGGGTACGCGCCCAGTTGGCTTGCGTATCCGCAAAAAACGCGGCGGAAGCCAGCAGGGGAACGCCAGCCAATTGAACCGTCAGGGCCAAAACCAAGGCCTTGGTTTTCGTAATCGCCATTGTGGAAATACTCCTATTTTCAAACAACAAAAGGGATCTATCTTAATATTGCCCAACCGGCTTTAAAAACAGGCCAGGACTGGGGTTAGGGGATTAAGGTTTCAAAAAGCTCCGCAGCATCCACGCTGTTTTCTCGTGAACCTCCAGTCGTTTCGTCAACAAATCGCCGGTCACCACGTCATCCGCTTCCAACGAGATGGCAGTCATCTCGCGGGCAGTCCGGATCACCGTTTCATGGCCTTCGACCAGGAATTTAATCATGGTATCGGAATCCGGCACGGATGTGTCTTCCGTAATCGATGTCAGACGGCTGAATTGGGTGAAGGTTCCGGGCGCAGGATAACCCAACGCACGAATACGCTCGGCAATATCGTCCACGGCCACCAGCAATTCCTGATACTGCGCTTCAAACACGTCGTGCAACGGTTGAAACATGGGGCCTGTCACGTTCCAGTGGAAATACAACGTTTTCAGGTACAGCATGTAGCTGTCCGCCAAAAGGCGTTCCAGGCCAGCGACAATCTGTTTGCGATTTTGCTCCGAGATGCCAATGTTAATCGGTACGGCTTGCTGGGTCAGCATAGTCACTTCCTTTCTGTTGGCGGACAACGAAACCGTTATCTCAACCGATGCGACGCTCCATCCTGATTGCAACAAAAGATGATAACAATCTGATGACGGAAACGATATGGAAAGCCCTCTTACACGATGCTAACAATGTGATTACAAGACACTGTGTACTGACTCTGAAAAGCTTTTAAAACTGCGAAAAAATACAAAACAGAACAAAAAATCAACCAATTTTGCGTCATCGTAACACAAAGAATTTTGCCCCGCAATGCATTAAAAAATTTACAGTGTTTAACGGACAAAATGCGCATCATTCAAGGCTTTTTGGGAGCAAGTCAAAACTCCGGGAAATATCATTTTCAGACATTACTTTACTCTTTAAACAGGCAGCAAAAAAAAGAGTGACTATCTCAAAAAATTTATTTAATTTTATTTTCCGAATTTCAGAAAAATCAGCCTTCAACACGGCCAATCATGCCATCCACCGTATTAATCAGCCGCAATCGCATCCTGCTTTATGGATGCGGTTTTTTGATCGCGCCGGTTTACCCAGGCGTTCACCTCACCGCCAATCAGCAAGGCATACGAGGTTAAATAGAGCCAGATCATCAGGATGATGATAGCGCCCATCGGCCCATAGACATTGTCGTAATTGCCCATATTGGTGACATACGCGCTAAACAATAAAGAAACGAGTGCCCAGAGAGTCACAAACACAACCGCACCGGGCCAGGTTCGCTTCCAAGCGGAAAAAAGCTGCGACTCCGGTGCAATCGAATAAATCCACATGCTGATTGTCATGAATCCACCAATTAAAACCAGCCATCGCAAGGCATTTAATCCCGATAAAATCCAGCTTGGCGGATGCAGCCAGTGCGCAATCATCGAAATCAACAGCTCGCCGAACACCAGAAGGTTGGAAAACACCAGTAAAATCAAGCCCATTCCCAACATAATCAGCAGTGCAACCAGCCGTTGCTGCCAAAAATTCCGCCGACGCTCGGTACAACCGTAAGCACGGTTCAACGCTTTCTCAATCACCAGCGCCCCGTTGGAACTAATCCACAAGGCGCCCAGCAAACTGATAGTGGCCAGCTCTCCCGAGCTGTTGCGCACCAGTTCCGTCAGCGTATCCTGAACCAACCCATAGGCATCTCCCGGCACCATCCGGTGAAAATACGCCAACATGCGCTGAAACAATGCCTGCTGGCTGGTAATAATCCCAAACAGCGAGAACAGGAAGACCAGGCAGGGCATTAAGGCCAACATCCAGTTGAACGCCATCTCGGCAGCCAGCCCAGGGCAATCATCGTGCCTGATATCTTTCCACAAGTCCCCCAGCACTCTAAATACTTGCGGGAAGAGACCTGGCCCCGTCCAGAACGCTTCCCAACGAGAAAAAGGAAATTTCAAACAGCAAGCCTTCCGCAACCAAACAATGCATCCGCATATAGGGTAACGGAAATATTTTTCTTTGGCGATACCCTCTCCAACTGTGGATTTGAACCTCGAGCGGAACAATTTGAAACTTTTCTTCGTCCTCGACTGTATACGATATACAACCTGGGAGAGGATTGAAGTTAGCGCTGAAAAATCAGCCTATAAATGTAAGACAGAGGAGACATGCTCGATGAGATCCCTGAGTAAAAACCGTTTGGCTTTTTTAGTAAGCACCAGTCTGTTGTTCTTCAGCGCCAACGCGTTTGCCGCCGACTGGAGCCTGGAAAACCTGTGGAGCAAACCCGCCGTCAAGCAAGCCGCTATCGGCACGGCCATCGGCGCCGGAACCGGTGTGCTGAGTGATCGCGCCAGCGTCGGCAAAGGCGCACTCACCGGTGCAGCCGTGGGTGTCGGCACCGGTCTGCTCACCCAGTCCGACTACTTTTACGACAAACCGCTGGTTCGCAACGCCCTGCAAGGCGCCATTGTCGGAACCGGCACCAGCTACGCGCTGGATAAGAGCAAGCTGAAAGGCGCCGTAATTGGTGCAGGAGGCGGAGCGGGTTATCACTACGTCCGCAAACACATCGACAGATACTAGATTGCATACGTTCTAACATCAACTCCGTTAAATACTCAACTTGAATCGTCTCTCCAGATAGGGCTTTGTCCCTATCTTTTTATTTGCGCCCACTATTTATAGCAGCTTGATTTTAGTTACCCATTTATAGTTATTTGGGGAATTTTTATCACAATCAGCAGGTTGTACTGTTTGAAGGCAAAAATGTTAGAGCACAAGCACAAAGCGTTAGTACAAAGAGGAGGGAGAACAATGGTAGCAGAGCCTTTAAAAAACATACAAAACGAACTGCCAGCCGGTGTGGATAAACCAGCGAACAATCTGATTTATGGCGCATCCATTCTGTCCATTTTATTGTCCTTGTTCACTGTCAAACGAAACCCAAGTATTGCCAGTTTCTTTGGACTGTGGGCGCCCACCATTCTCGGCCTGGCCATTTTCATGAAAGAAAACAAACTGATTGACATGCAGCGCCGCCAGATACCCACGGTTTAAGTTCGGGCTTTCAGGTTTTGCAGATGGCGGGTTTTGAAATACCCGCCATTTGACTTGCGGCTTGCAGCAGATAGCATAGGAACATGCCGCAAACATCCTCCCCAGCCTTTACAGATATTCGATCCCTGTTAGAAGCCATCACGCATTGCCGCCAGTGCCCGCGCCTGGTGGCCTGGCGCGAAACCGTGGCCGAAGTGAAGGTAAAACGCCATGCCGATGAGCTATACTGGGGACGTCCGGTGCCCAGCTTCGGTGATCCGAACGCACGGCTACTGATTGTCGGTCTGGCTCCGGCGGCGCATGGGGCCAACCGGACGGGCCGCATGTTTACGGGCGATCGCAGCGGCGACTGGTTGTACCGGGCGCTGCACAAGGCAGGTTTTGCCAGTCAGCCAAATTCTGTCTGTTTATCCGACGGCTTGCACCTGACAGATTGCTACATCACCGCCACCGCGCACTGCGCCCCGCCCGATAACAAACCCCTACCGTCAGAAATCGCCAATTGTCGTTCGTATCTCGTCAACGAACTGGACCTGCTCAAAAACGTTCAGGTAGTGCTTGCCCTGGGGAAAATCGGGTTTGATGCGGTGCTGCGCGAACCCCGTTTTATGCCTGAAAAAATAACGCCCAAGCCCAAGTTCGGACATGGCCTGGCCTACGATTTGCCCAGTGGCGTGACACTTCTCGGCTCGTATCACCCCAGCCAGCAAAACACCTTTACCGGCAAACTCACCGAACCCATGTTTGATAGCATTTTTGCTATCGCCAATAAAATCCTTAAACAGGGTCGGTGCAGGGCAAACCTCCAGCCGTAGGCGACAGTGGAGCCGTACGGATGGGGTTAATCGAAGAAGGAACAGGCCCTGCGGATACTAGTTTGCCTGAAACCTACAATTGATACTTGGAGTCCGTTCCTTCCCCCAAGCCCCTCCCTTAACTTTGTCCTTCGTCGGATTGAATTTCCCCATCGAGCAGAGAGATGATGCGATCGGTTTTTTGCGAGAGCGCATGCTCATGCGTCACGATTACAAACGTCACCTGATCCACATGATGAATCTCCCGCATTAATTCATACACCGCCAAACTGGTTTGTGAATCCAGCGCGCCGGTCGGCTCATCCGCAAACACAATTTTGGGATTGTTCACCAAGGCGCGCGCAATCGCCACCCGCTGATTCTGCCCTCCAGAGAGCTGCCCCGGTTTGTGCTCCATCCGGTCCGAAAGCCCGATACGCGCCAGCAACTCTTTGGCCCGAGCGATGCTTTTATCGTTATAATTGCCGCCAATGCGCAGCGGAATCAACACGTTTTCCAACGCCGTAAACTCAGGCAACAACATATGCGCCTGAAAAATAAATCCCATCTCGCGATTGCGAAACTCCGATTTTTTTTCTTCATTCCACCGCGCGGCTTCCTGATTTAAATATTGCAACGAACCGCTACTCGGTTTATCCAGCAGGCCCAGCACGTTCATCAGCGTACTTTTGCCGGAACCACTGGGGCCGATGATGCTAAGAAACTCGCCCTGGCCGATGGTCAGGTTAATACCGCGCAACGCGTGAACCGGTTGCACATCGCCATAGGTTTTGGTGAGGTTTATTGTCGTTAAAAGTTCGGTCATATCCATCTATTGTCTTGCACACAGAGCGTGCTCCTATACCCCTTTCAGCTATGTTTCGCCGAACATGGCTTGAACTGCTTACTCCGAGTGCACGAAGTGCAGGCTGGGGTTTTTATATCCCCTCAGTTTCATTTCAAAGGTTTCCGTGTTCTTATGGCATCCCTGGTAATTTCGCCCATCAAGAACCATGGGGAGCGGGACAGGTATAATCTCCCCACTTCGGACAATAATCAATTCATTCTCATGCTCCTCATTGTATCCCCATACTCCCCATTTATTCGCCACTCGCTTATCCCTGAATTTCACATTAAGCTTGAGATTATTAAACGAGCCATGGCCTCCCACGAGACAGAAAGTGTCCCACGACTGTCCGGCTAACAGATCATTCACCTTAACCTTTAAATCAACCTCTTTACCCTTATGCAGATCATATATTTTGACTAGGCGCGCTTGTACTCCCTCTGCCGTCGCCCGAATCTTTTTAGTGCCATAAAGTCCATCATACTCAAGATCAAACAATTCTGGATAAACAGTCCCATATAAGGCCCCACAAGCAATCACCGGCATTACGGCTGCTTTCTTGATGACGGTTAGATTAAAATTTTCAGGTTCAACCCGGCTTGAATAATTTTTGTAGACAGTTCCACCAATTAGCCCAATAACAGCACCGGGTATTACCCCAAAAATGCCAGACAGTAACAAAAGCGAGACTGGATTTTTTACAAAGATGCTGATATCAGTGCGTAGCAAAAACTGGAGGAAGGCCAACAAGATGCCGCAGCCTATACCAAGCGAGAACGAAAAGAGAATGATGCAGTCTCGGACTCTATAAAGAAAAAGTGAGAATACAGCCGAAACAAACAGTGTTAACCCTATCAAATAAGCATTAATAGGCACTTCCCCAAGAAATTTAACTTCGGCAAACTCATTAATGTAATTGTAGAGGAGCAACGACAGCAGCCCAAAGGCACACAGCGTCCCCCATGTCACCAGCGATTGCCGGACCAAGGCAACAATAAAAAGCCCTGCATAAGCTAACAGAAGCAATCCGCTTTTACCATCAAACAGCATCGGAAACGTATACAAAAACATCAACGCCGAAACAAACGTAACGGCAAACGTGGCTAAAATTGCTTCTCGAAATAATGATCTGTTCATTGCTCTACTTTATCATTGATTAATCGCTTTCACGGGATCGAGGCGGCTAGCCTGCCATGCCGGGACGGTGCTGGCGAGAATACTGGTGATAAACGCATAGATAAACGCCAACATCGTGTACTGGTAGCTGAGTGATGTCGGCTGGCGCTCGATGCCGATAATGGATTCGCCCCGCGAAAGCGGCGTGGCGTTGTAAATCGCAATCAAACCCAACGCACCCAAAAACCCAGCGAGCATACCCAACACGCTGAGACAAATTCCTTGCGTGATAAACAACCGCATAATCGCCCGGGGCCGCGCGCCCATCGCTTTGAGGATACCAATCTCTTTCGATTTGGACGCCACCACCATAATCAGAATGCTGGTGATGCTGGTGGCTGCGGCAAACACGATGAGAAAATTAATGACCGCGATAATCACCCGGAAGTTGCCGATCTGATCGAGAAACACCTTGTTCTCCTCCATCCAGCTTCGGGCCTTCACGTTATACGCGGCGGCCATCAACCGGGCGATGTTTTCCGCTTCATAAATCTGGTTGATTTTGACACCCAACCCCGTGACCTCGTTGTTCATATCCAGCAGGTTTTGCGCGGCTTCCAGGTTCATATACACCAGGGTGCGATCCTGCTGGTACACACCTGTCTTGATCAAACCTGTCACCCGGTAGCTACGAGTACCAAACGCGGTGAGGAACTGCACCCGATCCCCCACCCCCACATTCAATTCATCGGCCAGCACCGACCCCAAAAACACATCGTTCGGCCCCATCCGGTTCAAGTCGCCCTCTTCCACATCTTCCAGAATATGCGAGACGGCTTCTTCGCGATCGGGAATAATCCCGTTCAACGTAGCCGATCGGTTTTGCGCACCGCGCACGACAATCACCTGCTCCCGGATAAACGGCGCAACCGCCGTTACATCCGGAAACTGCTCGACTTCTTTCATCAGGCGACGATAAGCCGTAATATTCCGGCGTCGAATTAATGTTTGATCGGAGTACAAAATTTCCGCACCTGCGTTTTCAGCATCCAGCACCGGCGCCAACACCTGCTTGTTGCGATCCATTGTTTCCATTTCGCGCGTTAACGTAATATGCGCAGAGTTCTCAACGGTTTCGCTCAAAAAATATTCAAAAAAACTGAGGTTGATGGACGGAATAAAAATAATCAGCGCCACCCCAATGCCCACCGCCAGCATAATAATGAGCGACTGACGCGGATTGGCGCGCACATAGCGAAGCGCGATGTAATACTCGATGGGCAGGCGATCCATCAGACCCGGCATACCCTTAGCCTCCTGGGATGCCAGATTTTGGCAGTTGACTTTGGGTTTCAGGTTTTACATTTTTCTTGTTCAACAAGCTCTCGCTTGCAACCGCCGCCACCCAATCACCTGGTTTTAAACCTTCCAACACCTGAAAACTCTCGACGGAAATGCGCCGCACCCGAACCGGATGCTTCTTCAACCGTCGTCCTTCAAACGCGTACACCATCCAGGTTCCGTTTTCGTTGGCAACCGCCGTTGCGGGCAGGGCCATAATATTTTTCAAGCGACCGGTCACAATATTCACATCCGCCGTCATGCCCGAAATCAAATGAATGTCTTTTAACATTGCAATGGCAGACGGCTGCAACACCACCCGCACTTCCACGGTCCCATTCAGCGGATTGACACGACTTCCAATCCGTCGAACCACCGACTCCAAGGCAGTTTCAGGCTGCGCATCCAAGATAGCGTAGGCCGTATCACCCACATCAATCTTGGCCACATCCGCCTCTTCAACCGAACATAAAATTTCCAGTGTCGCCGGGTTGACGACACGCAAAATGGCCTGACCGGGCGTTGCCAAATCGCCCGGATCTTGTACGCGTTCCGT
>CAZXUP010000037.1:5192-14898 GCA_964643815.1 uncultured Vampirovibrionales bacterium | reverse complement strand
TACTATGGCGCGTTGCCGGTGTTAAACGAGATTCAGCTTTCCATTGAGCAAGGCCAGAACGTGGCGTTGATTGGGGCTTCCGGCTGCGGAAAAACCACGCTGTTGCGCTGCATCAATGCGCTGGAACGCATCGATCAGGGTGAGTTGACGGTGAATGGGACGGCATTGCATCAAACGGGGATTGATCTGAATCGTTTTCGCGCGCGCATTGGGGTGGTATTCCAGCAGTACAATTTATTTCCGCACCTCAGCGTGTTGGACAACATCATTTTGGGACCGCTCAAAGTCAACGGGCTGGCGCGGGATGCGGCCATCGAGCGGGCGCATAGCTTGCTGGAGATGGTTGGTATCGGAGACAAGGCCAAGGGTTATCCCGATCAACTGTCCGGCGGGCAAAAGCAGCGCGTGGCGATTGCGCGGGCGCTGGCGATGGACCCGGATATTCTATTGCTGGATGAGCCGACCAGCGCGCTCGATCCGCCGATGGCCCGCGAAGTGCTGTCGGTGATTGAGCAGGTGCAAAGCACCATGACGCTGGTGATGGTGACGCATGAGGTGCGCTTTGTCGAGCACATGGCGGATCGGCTGATTTTTATGGAAGGTGGCCGCATTGTGGAAGACGGCGTGCCTGCGCAAGTACTCAATCAGCCGCAGCAGGCCGCTACGGCTGATTATTTCAAGGCATATCGTTAGGTATATTCTGTCATTCCCGCGCAGGCGGGAATCCAGGCCGACAAGTTGGCTATAATGACAGGGAGGATTTAAACCGTGGCCGGGGTTTTGGGGTTTTCGTAGATCCAGCCTTCGGTGGTGCGGCTCCAGCCGGGCAGCAGGTCGCTGGGCTGGAAGAAGATCTTCAGCTCGCGCTCGGCGCTGGCCACGCTGTCCGAACCATGAATGATGTTGCGGCCCATATCCACGGCAAAGTCACCGCGAATGGTGCCGGGAGCGGAGTCTTTCGGGTTGGTGGCGCCCATCATTGCGCGGGCCGAAGCGACCACGTTGTCGCCTTCCCAGGCCATCGCCACAATCGGAGCCGAGGTGATGAAATCCACGAGACCTTTGAAGAACGGCTTCTCGCGGTGTTCGCCGTAGTGTTCTTCGGCCATGGCGCGGGTGACTTGCAGCAGTTTCAGGCCAATCAGTTTAAAACCTTTGCGCTCAAAGCGGGCGATGATGTCGCCAACATAGCCGCGTTGGACGGCATCCGGCTTGAGGGCGATAAACGTACGTTCCATCAGGGGATATCTCCTATTTTGATTAAATAGTGGACCCAAGATAGCGCAAAGATGCTGTGCTGTCCAAAATTTAGGTTAGATGCTGCCCAGTTTTGGGTTCAAAAAGAGGCCTGAAGCAATCGCCAAGTTTGAGCTGTTTTATCTAAACCCCAAAATACGCAAAGCAAGCATTTTCTAATTACGATGAGGTGGAAAAAGCAACGGTTGACTATTACGGTAAGACACGGTTTTTGCCAGGAAATCAACAGCACCATCAAGATCGTTTCCAAGAGAGCACAGCACTTTACAAGGCTACGGGCGATAAGTGCGTTGCTCGAACCCTCTATGCCTTGGCGGAAGACGTTGAACAAATTAAAAAGAAGCTGGATATCCAGGCTTAAAAACTAGGCGGTTACTGGGGCGGGCAGCTTTAGCAAAGCTTCCGCCACACGGTTGCCGATATCAGAAGTGCCTACCAGTGTGGTGCCTTCGCCCATGATGTCATAGGTCCGGTAACCTGCGTTCAACACCTGTTCAATCGCCTGCTCAATCTGTGCGGCTTCTTGTTTATAACCAAAGCTGTATTCCAGCATCATCGCCAGCGACATAATCTGGGCAATCGGGTTCACCTTGTTTTGGCCCGCATACTTGGGTGCCGAGCCATGCGAGGGTTCATACATCGCATAACGCTTACCGTCGGCACGTTTTTTACCAAGGCTGGCGCTGGCGAGCATCCCTAGCGAGCCGGTCAACATGCTGGCTTCATCGGATAAGATATCGCCGAAGGTGTTTTCGGTCAGCATCACGTCAAACTGCTTGGGATTCCGAATGAGCTGCATCGCGGCGTTGTCCACGTACATGTGCCAGAGTTCCACTTGGGGGTAGTCTTTGGCCACTTCCGTCACGACATCGCGCCACAGTTGCGAGCTGGACAGCACGTTGGCCTTATCAACCGACACCAGGTTCTTGCGGCGGCTCATCGCCAGCTCAAACCCCACGCGGGCAATGCGTTCAATCTCCGGGCGGGTGTACAGCATGGTGTCGTAGGCTTTTTCCTGGGCACCGCTGCCCTCGCGGGCACGGGGTTGACCAAAGTACAGGCCACCGGTCAGTTCACGAACCACCATAATATCAATGCCGGTTACCACTTCGGGCTTCAGGGTCGAGATATGCTCCAGGCAGCCGTAGCCCTTGACGGGGCGCAGGTTCGCGTACAGGCCCAGGGCTTTTCGGATTTGCAGCAAGCCTTGTTCCGGGCGGATTTTGGGGTCGAGATGGTCGTATTTATAATCGCCCACAGCGCCCAAAAATACGGCGTCCGCTTCCTGAGACAGCTTCAGGGTTTTTTCGGGCAGGGGCACACCGTCGCTGTCAATGCCAGCGCCGCCGATAGGGGCGTACTCCAGCTCAAATTTTGCGCCAAATTTCTGCTCAAACGCTTTGAGAACCTTGATGCCCTGATCGACAATCTCGGGGCCAATGCCGTCACCGGGCAATACGGCGATTTTGTGGGAACTGCTCATCGGGAACACTCCATACTTGGGGGAAGCTGCCCACTATCAAACCACAAAGGGGGCTTTGGAATCAAAAGGCTGTGCTTGGTATCGACATGGGGCATTCTGCGAAATCCCGTTGAATCTGACGCTTGGGGAGGGTAGAGTATACAGATTCCTCTCGTCGAGATTCCCTTCGTCTCAAAATTCTCTCAAGGAGCATGTTTTATGACCGTTGTGGACGGATGTTCGCTCAGAATCAAGCATCGCGGCCTGATTGGCATCAAGCCCAAGCTGCCCATTAAAGATACGGCGACCTTAAGCTGGGTCTACACGCCGGGCGTGGCCAAGCCGTGCCTTGAAATCGAGAAGGCCCACCTGACATCGTTCGATTACACCATGCGGGGCAATACCATTGCGATCATCACCGACGGCAGCAGCTTGTACGGCTTGGGCAATGCCGGGCCTTATGCCTCGTTGCCGATGCTGGAAGCCAAAAGCGTTTTCCATAAAAACTTTGCGGGGGTGGATGGGTTCCCGATTGCGATTGATACGACGGATGTGGACGAGTTTGTGGAAACCGTGCGGTATCTCTCGCCCACCTTTGGCGGCTTTCATATCGAAGACATCAGTTCACCCCGATGCTTTGCCATTACCGAACGCCTGAAGCGGGCGGTCTCCCTGCCGATTATGCATGCCGATCAGCAGGCTTCTGCCACGGCGGTTTTTGCGGCGTTACTGAATGCCGTCAAAATTGTGGATAAAAAACTGGAAAACATTTCCGTGGTCATCAACGGCGCGGGTGCGGCTGGCATTGCCACGGCCAAGATGCTCAAGCAGGTGGGCATCGGTGATGTCAAAGTGCTGGATCGGAATGGGGCGTTGTATTATCGCCGTACCGAAGGGCTGAACTACATCAAGTCCGAAGTGGCCCGCCTGACCAACCCGGAAGATAAAAAAGGCAACCTGGCTGAAATGGTGAAAGGCGCGGATGTGTTTATCGGCTTCTCGACCGCCGGGGTGCTGACGCCCGAGATGATTCAAACCATGGCGAAAGATCCGATTGTGTTTGCCCTGGCGTTGCCGCAACCCGAGATTTCGTATGATGTGGTGCGAGACGCCGGTGCGCGCGTGGTGGCTACCAGCCTCAGCCATGAACCCAACCAGCTCAACTCGTCATTGGTGTGTCCGGGTGTGTTTCGGGGCGCATTGGATGTGCGGGCAACGGATATCAATCACGCCATGCTGTTTGCGGCATCGCATGCCATGGCGAATTTGGTGACGCAGGATGAGTTGGATAAAGACATTATTCTGCCCGAGCCGCTGGATTATCGTGTTTCTGCGAAGGTTGCCCATGCGGTGGCCAAAGCGGCGCTGGATACCGGTGTCGCCCAGGTCAAAGTGGATCCGCAATCGATTGAAGACAAGGTGATGAACTTTGTGTACGAAGGGTCCAACGCCTGGGTGGAAGACATCGAAGATGGCGAACTGGCTGGCAAAAGCGTGGATGAAATTTCGCTGGTGAATCACAAGCGCTATCACGGTGTGATTGAAACAGTGTCGTATGTGCCGATTCGGGATAATCATATTTATAATCTGGTGTATTCGCAGCCTGAAGCCTCGCGCCCGTGCGAGATGATTCGCGATAACGCCGAGCTGGCCTACGATATGACGTTGAAAAATAATCTCGTTGCGATTGTCACCGACGGCAGCGCGGTGCTGGGTCTGGGCAATATTGGGCCGGGCGCGGGCTTGCCGGTGATGGAAGGCAAGGCGGTCCTGTTCAAAACGTTCGGCGGTGTCGAGGCGTTTCCGATCTGTCTGCGCACGCAGGAGATTGATGCGATTGTCGAAACCGTGAAGCGCATTGCGCCGGTGTTTGGTGGGATTAATTTGGAAGATATCGCGGCGCCCCGTTGCTTCGATGTCGAAGCGCGCCTGACGGAAGAGCTGGATATCCCGGTGTTTCACGATGATCAGCATGGCACGGCGGTGGTGGTGCTGGCCGGTATGGTTAACGCTTTAAAAGTTGCTGGCAAGCGCATGGAAGATGTGCGGATTGTCGTCAACGGCGCAGGCGCCGCGGCGCTCAGTGTGTCCAAGCTGCTGCTCAAAGCGGGCGCAAAAGATATTATCATCTGCGATACGACCGGTGTGATTTACAAGGGTCGCGACAAAGGGATGAACCCCTATAAACGCCAGATTGCAGAAATTACCAACCTGGCGAATGAAAAAGGCGATCTGCAATCGGTGATGCGCGGGACGGATATGTTTCTGGGCCTCTCGGTGCCGGGTATGGTGGATCAGGCGATGGTGCGCAGTATGGCGAAAGACCCGATTATCTTTGCGCTGGCCAACCCCATTCCCGAAATCATGCCGGAAGACGCCTATGCGGCGGGTGCGCGCGTGGTCGCCACCGGGCGCAGTGATTTCCCCAACCAGGTGAATAACTCGCTGGCGTTTCCGGGTATCTTTCGGGGCGCGTTGGATGTCCGGGCGAGGATCATCAACGATGATATGAAGATTGCGGCGGCTTACGCGATTGCGGATTTAATCAGTGGCGAACAACTGGCTAACGGCACAATCATTCCGGCGGCGCTGGATTTTCGCGTTCCTCCGGCGGTGGCGTCCGCGGTGGCCCGCGCGGCTTCCGAAACCCGTATCGCCCGTCGCCCGATGGATCCGGCGGAAGTGGCCAAGCAGCTCAATCATTACATCAACGAAGGCATGCTCGCCCCATCTGTTTAGGAAACCCTGTCATTCCTGCGAAAGCAGGAATCCATTATTTGGCGAAGCGATTTCATGGACGAAGAGGAAGTGGATTCCTGCTTTCGCGGGAATGACAGACCAGCCCTACCTAAAGCCAGCTTACTGGGAATGACAGAGAGATGCGGAGATTAGGCTCAATTCAAATATTGAGTTCTAACCTAGGTAAGACTGATGGGTGCCGCCCAGCGGTTTGAAAATGGGTTTGTCGAAAGTTGTCGGGCTGTCACCGGTCCGGGTAAACAGCAGAAACAGCACCAGCAGCGGCAGGCCCAGCAGCATCAGCCCGGCCAAAAACTGCAGGTTGATGCCAGGTTTGATGTACAAATCTTCCTGATACGCATTATCTTTTGCGTTGTTTTGAGACATGCTCAATTCCTTTTTCAGCAGTAATGCAACGATAGTTCTATTGTAGTACGGCAATCCGGTTTGTAGCCAACCTGTTTAAATAATGCGTTCTTTCAGTGCCTTTAATGCCGCCGCGGTCCGGTCTTCCACCTCCAGCTTCTGGAAAATATTTTTCAGGTGGGTCTTGACCGTGTTCATGCTGATGAAGAGCTTGTCGGAAATTTCGGCGTTGTTGAGTCCCTGCGTCACCAGCTTTAAAACATCGATTTCCCGCTCGGTCAGCAAAGAAAAGCCGCTGGTAGCGGAGGCGCTTTGGGTTTGGGGCTCTCGTTCAGATGGTTGTAACTGGGTCATGACAATCCGCGCAATCTTGGGATCAATCCAGCAGGCGCCGTGTGCGGTGGAGAGCACGACATGAATCAGCATCTCCGGTGGCGTTTCTTTCAGGCAGTATGAGTGCGCGCCCGAGTTGAACGCATCCAGTACGTCATGCTCATCGTCATGCGAGGTCAACATCACGACTTTGACATCGGGGAACTGTTGCTTGATGATTTGCGTGGCGCGAACCCCGTCCATAATGGGCATTCCAATATCCATCAACACCACATCCGGGTGTTGTTTGCCAACCATCTCAATCGCCTGCTGACCCTCCTCGGCCTCGCCCACCAGCTGAATGGTCTCCTTGGCCGAATTCAGCGTGGTTTTCACGCTCATCCGGGTCAGGCGCGAATCATCCACAACGAGCACTTTAATCCTGGAAGGGCTTGCGTCTGTCATTGTAGACCCTCCTGTCTCGAGCGGTGTCCTTGTTTTTGGGTAACACAAAGCCGACGACGGCGCCTTCGCCTTCCGTGCTTTCAATCCAGAGTGCGCCGTGATGCGCCTGAATAACCTGGTAGCAGTTGTAAAGCCCCAGGCCGATACTCATGGGGTTGCGCCCGCGGCTGGCGGCAAACTGTTTGAACAGAAACGGCAGATCGTCGGACGAAAATCCAATCCCGGAATCCTGGACGGTGACCAACAGGCGATCCGAAAGCTTGACGGAGTGCTTGAGTGTGGTGTACCGATAGCTGCTGACCTTATACACGGTGTCGCTGCCGTAACGTTCCGTGTCCGTTATCCGGCACTGGATACGTCCGTGTGCTGGTGTATGGATAATGGCGTTGCTCAGCACATTGTGCAACATGCGCTTGATCTCCAGCCGGTCGGCATAGACCAGATTTGGATCGTCATTGGCAGAGTCCGTGGGCAGATCGTTTTTAATTTCCAGCGTGATGGATTTCTCCTTCGCCAGGGCTTGCACTTCATTCAGCGTTTCATCAAACAGGTTTGCCAGATTAAACGACTCGAAAACAAGCGACACTTCTCCCGAGTCATAGCGATACACTTCCAATAATCCGTTGACCAGGCTGAGGCAGGATTGGTTGGAGCTTTGCAGTATTTCTATCACTTCGCTTTGTTCCTCGTTGAGAGGGCCATAGGTTTCGCTTTTGAAATAGGCCAGTGTTTGTTTTTCGGCGAGCAGTGGAACTTTCAGATCGTGCGTGAGTGTCGCGACAAATTCATCTTTCATTTTGTGCTCTTGCCGCAGACGTTTAATCAGACGGTTAAAGGCCTCTCCCAGTTTCTGGATTTCGTAGATGCCCAACGTCGAGGCTTCATCCTTGTTGCGCATCACGTTTTCCTGGCTCAGCATGTTCACTTGCTGAATCAGTTTTAGCATCGGCTGTGTAATTCTACGTCCGGCCAGCATCGCCAGCAGCACCGAGAAAATCAGGCTGGCCACAGAAATAATATAGATGCCCGCATAATAATTAGTCAGCAATAAACGGCCCTGGCTGAGCGGTATGATATGAATGATCCGGGCAATTTTTTCATGGTTGGGAGAATACAGGATTTGTTGCGAGAAACGGTACTGGTCTTTATCCAGATTGAGCGTGAAGAGTTGATTTTGTGGCAACGATTTAATTTTTGACAAAAGCATGTTGACCGGAATCTCCTCTTGTCCTTTGGGACTTCGTGCCAGCCAATGCGGAGATTGCAGATTCAGCGGCTCTTTTAAAATCCAGGTTTCTGCTTGCAGGTTAGGCTGCTGATGGTAGATTTCTTTCAAGAAGTTGTCATCAATCGTGTGGCCCCGCAAAATATCGAGATGCTCCGGGCGATGGGAAATATTTTTAATGAACAGGAATAATTGATCATCCCAGCTGGCGAAAAATTCGGACTGGCTGAGCGGAAGTCGATAGGCGGCTGTCAGATCCGGGAAGCGCTTTTCCAGTTCTGCAAAAGAGAGCTTGGTATTTTCAGCGTTTAAAATGGCGATGTTCCGCTGGATGAGAATGCAGGGACTGGCCGGAAGTTCGGGGCAGAGTTCCTGATAGGAGGGAGTCACCGTTTGCCGGACGATGTCCTGTACCAGCATCAATTTTTCAGAATATTCGGTGACCTTGGTGTCAAACAAATTTTTGCTGAGCGTCAGTTGCTGGTTGCCAATTTCGTTGACGTGGGCGGCCAGTAGAGAAACGGTGAAAAAGATCAGCGTAAGCAGCGGGATGGTCAGCAGAAACAGAAACAACAGCAGGAAGCGCGTGGTCAGCGTATCCAGGCTGACGCTGTCGATGGCGTTCTTTAACCCGTTCCGCAATTGCTCATATTGTTTGGCCAGTAGCGCCAACGTTCACACTCCACCAATTGATTGTAAAAACACTCGTTTAACCTCCATTGTAATTGATTTCCCCGTCATTCATAATAAGAGGATGAAACCGTCTGACTTTGCGATTCAGCGCGATCTGAAATATCAAAAAACCTTTCGTCGGGATATGTTTCGGCAACGGATGAGGCGGCTTGCCCATCAATTGGGCGCTCTGTATGAGAATGCCTTGGTAAAACCCCGATGGGCAGAGGTAGCGAGACGCACAGGTAACAATTATCCGAGGCTTTCTACCTGTATTATCACGATGAATTCGGCAGAGCGCATCCGTCCCTTGCTGGAGTATATCCGCGCTTTTTCGGATGAGATTGTTGTGGGCGTGGACAGTAAAACGACCGATAACACGCTGGAGGCGTGCCAAGGCTTGGCGGATGAGCTGTTTGTCATCCAAAGCGACGCCCAGACCTGTAATGCCGGCTTGGAACCCCTGATTGAGCGCTGCCACGGCGACTGGATTTTGCGGCTGGATGATGATGAATTTCCCGAACCGCATTTTGCCGAACGCGTTCGTGGCATCATCGCAACGGAGCGTTATACGCATTACAAATTGCCCCGGTTGCACCTTTGCGGGATCGATCCGCTGCTTTGGATTAATGATGGCTATTTATACCCCGATTACCAGATGCGTTTGTTCAGGAACGACAAGTCTTTGCTCAAGTTTCCAGGGGCGGTGGGGCATTTGGGCATTGAATGCGCCGGTCAGAAAGGCCGGATCAATGGCATTAATCTCGTGCACCTGAACATGGCCATCAATCCGCGTTTCAAGCGCGAAGAAAAGCTGAAAACCTATATCGAGCGACTCAATGGGGCCTGGGTGCACCCGGTCAACGAACATGCCCTGCTTTGGGAAGATTTTAACTACCAAATTGAGCCGTACAACTACCCGGACACGGATTTTTGCCGCCTGTTGACGGAAACAACCCGACACCAGCGCGACTGGTATGAAGCCCGAAGGTTGGTTTCTGTAAAGGCTTAAGCAGCTTTTAGTGGGTGGAAATAATTTCCTGTAAAAACTCTTCCCGTCCGCGAGTCATTTTCAAAACGGACCAGGCACGCATCAGCTTTTTCAGCTCGTTTTGATAGTCTGGCGAATTCTTGCCCTGACTGGCTGCCAATTGATTTAGCTTGCGTTCGGCGGAGAAAATGCTGTGACGTAACAGACGCAATTCCGG
>CAZXUP010000037.1:0-5182 GCA_964643815.1 uncultured Vampirovibrionales bacterium | reverse complement strand
CAATTCCGGGTGCGGCATGATCTAGAGTCCTCTCTGGAAAGCCCTGTGGCTACGCTCCAATGTCGTGGGATTTATCTAATAGTAAAAAAACATTTTAGAAGCGCTCATTGCCAGAATTGGCCTGAGTTCGAAACAAATGTATACAAAAAAGATACAATAAAGATATTTATATGGAAACGTGTTCCAGCACGTTCTGCGGCAGAGGGCCTTCCATCTGCATCAGTCCGCCGGTGTGGGTCTGGGTCCAGAAGACCTCGAACTTGTTGCGGGGAAATAACTCGCTAATGGCCTGACGCAAGCTTTGTGAGCCTTCGGTAAGGCCAATCATGGCCGATCCGCTGCCCGTTAATAGCGGTCTCCGGATGCCGGCTTCCCGCATCCGCCGCGACATCTGTCCTAAAATCGGATACTCCCGAAATAATACTTTCTCAAAATCGTTGAGCAGATAGGATTCCAGCTCAACCTCATCCCGCAGGCGCCGGCGCTGGTTGACCTGTTTGAGGGCATTCAGCAGGTGATCGGGCGATTTGGCCTCGTACCGGGTTCCTGTGGCATAGCGATGATACGCCAGCGCGGTGTTGATGTTGACTTCCAGGGGTTTGATGATGACCAGTGGCAGCTCCGCCGCCAGGCTATCCGGCAGGGGTTCCACCACTTCGCCCCGACCGCTGATGAGCGCCACGCCGCCCCGGATAAAGAAGGGGATATCCGACCCCAGCTTGGCCGCTATGCCTCGGAGTTGATCATCGGACAAGCCTGCGTAAGACAGGTGGTTGAGAATAACCAGCGTGGCGCCTGCGTCCGAACTGCCGCCGCCCAGCCCCGCTTGCATCGGAATTTCCTTTTCGAGATGGAATTTCAAGCCCAGCGGGGGTAAACCGGTTTCCTGCCAAAACAGCCGGTAGGCTTTGACCACCAGATTGTCTTCCGCCGCGCGTTCGAGGTTGGGGTTATTGCAGCTAAACTCGATATCCGCCACGTCGTCGGTGCGAGGCGTGACATCCAGCCGATCCCACAGACGGACGGTTTGCATGACGGATGCAATCTCATGAAAGCCATCCGCCCGCCTGGGACGGATGTTGAGAAACAGGTTAATTTTTGCCGGTGTCTGAACTGAAAGCATTGGACAAGTCTCCAAAGGCGTCCACCGGTAGCGCTTCGGCCCGAAGGCCGGGGTTGATCCCGGTATCGCTAAAAATCCTATCGAGAACAACGCCGCTTGCAAAGCCTCCATTTAACAACGCGTTGCGAACGGTTTTTCGTTTTTGGGCAAACGCCGTGCGTACCAAGCGTGAAAACACCTTCATATCGTGTACATTCGCTTTGGGTTGGGTCAGCGGTGTTAGCGTGACAATGCCCGAATCGACCTTGGGCGCCGGATAGAAATCGCGGGCGGGCACCAGAAAGTCCAGGCGGGGTTCAAACCAGAATTGCAGGGCGATGGATAACGGGTTGAAGGCGCGTTGCCCCGGCGTGGCTGCAATACGCTCGGCCACTTCTTTCTGCACCATTACGGTCAATTGCTGAATGCGCTTGCGCAGCGGATAATCCGTTTCCTCCAGCTCTCCAGCCAGATAAAACATGATTTTGGACGTGATCTGGTACGGCAAGTTACCGATGACCTTGAATTTCGAGGCATCCACGGCATTGAAATCAAAGTGCAGCACGTCCTGTTCCACCAGTTCAAAGTTGGGGCGGTCTGCAAATTTTTTCCGAAGATAGGCGCACATCTGCTTGTCCAGCTCAATGGCGATGACGTGTGCACCGGTTGCCAGCAGTTTTTCAGTTAGAAAACCACCGCCGGGGCCGATTTCAAGCACCGTATCCTCCGATGTCAGGTGCATCAGGGCTGCCATCCGGTCCAGCACGCTTTCGTTGATCATGAAATGCTGGCTGAAGCGCTTTTTCAGCCGTAGATGCCGCGCTTCTTCGGCCAGGCGACCTGTGGGCGGCTCCTTTTTAGACGGATGATGCGGACGGCTCTTGCCCGGAACGTATGGCATCTAGCGACCGGATTCCAACGCGAGATACGCGGCGCCGACAATGCCTGCGTAGTTGCCCAGTTCCGCCGGAACCAGCTTGAAGCTATTGCTCATGGTGCGCTCGCGGGTGCGTTCGCGCAGCAGGTCAAAATTGACGAATTGCGCCAAACCGCCACCCACCACGATTATATCGGGGTCCATCACGTTGATGAGGCTGCCCAACCCTACGGCAATGTGCTGGTGCCACAGATCGATAATATCAAGGCCCAGGCGGTTGTTGTCTTTAAAGGCGTCAATAACCGAATAGGTCGTCACTTCGCCTTTTTGGGCGTATTTCTGAATGAATGCTTTTTGCGCGGTTTCCGGGGCCGCCTCAACGGTCAGCCGGGCTGTGGTTTCAAGGCCATTGCCCGAGGCGAAGGCTTCCCAGCAGTCCCAGCGGCCACAGGTGCACTGGCGCTCACGATGGTACGAAATGGCGATATGCCCGCCCTCGGCGGCATAGAAGTGCGAACCCCGGTACATCTGCCCGTTAAAGACAATGCCCATGCCCACGCCGGTGCCCAACGTAATGGCAAACATGTTGCGGGCGCCCGCTGCCGCGCCACCGCGCCACTCGCCATAGGCGGCCGCATTGGCGTCGTTTTCGATATGGACACGAAGGCCCAGTTTGTCTTCCAGGCGTTCTTTCAGGTTGCTGATTTTGCCGAGCGCGGGCAGGTTGCCCGTCGAACCCAAAATACGGCCATTGACCGAATCCACCACGCCCGCGGTGGCGATGCCCACGCAGGAAAGCTCCTGCTGCTTTTTGAGATCCTGTACCATCGTGATCAGCGTGTTCAGGAACGCATCGGGGTCATGAGTGGGTGTGGGCGCGTTGATGAGGCCGACAATAGACTCATCCACAGTTTTGATGCCGGGGACGACAATGGCCGCGTTGATTTTGGTTCCGCCGATATCAATGCCGACCGGCGGGGTGGCCGTGCTGAATTCAGCCGGGCTTTGAAACGGTTGCGGGTTCTCTTGATGCAGGGCAGTGTCTCTCATATCACGAGGCCTCATGTTGGCGAGTGGGTCTTAACGGGAGGGTTGCGGTGACCGTTGCGTCGGTTGCAGATAAGGCCGAAGGCGCTGGATGGTTTCGTCGGCGGTGCGGCGGGCAATCTGGGTCAACAGGGTTTCACCGGCGTCCGCGATGACATTGAAAGTGGGTGAAGACTGGAGCGGATACTGGTTGACGGCATGGTGGACCAGCGTCGACAGTACGGTTCCCACTGTCCCCGGTGCATCGATTTTACGGTAAAAACGCAATAGATGCATCTGGACAATCGGATCGGGATGGCTGTTCCAGCGCACCAGCACCGGAACCAGGTTGTTGATGTTTGGGACGCCTGCTTCGGCTAATCGTCCGGCGGTATGCAGGCCTTCCACCAACGCGGGGATGCTGCCTGCGCTCATCAAAAACGTTTGCAACGACGGAAGCGCGGCGCTGCCATAGGCCGTAATCTGTTGAGCCAACGGCTCGTTGAACTGGACGTTGCCATTTGCTTCTAACTTCGTTTGCAGGCCCAGTTGCGCCATCAGGCCGTTTAAAGCCCAAGCGGGCTGAACCGGCGGCATGGTCGGGTAGGGTTTCCAGGTTGGGTTTGAAGTAATGGGCAGCATGATGGGTCAGGTTCAGACAGTCTCTTGATTATAAAACGCCCTGAAGCTGTGCGATTGCTTGCAGGGTTTCCGGCGGCAACGGAGGGTGTTCCGCCGTTTGCATGGCCTCCGTGGTTTCCTGTAGGGTTCGGCAATCGGGGATGACCACCGAAACCGCCCGGTTTGCCAACGGGTAGGCCAGCGCCATCTGGGCGAGGTTTTGATAACCGGCTGGAATCAAAGAGTTGAAGCGGCTGGCTGCCTGGATGCGTTTCTGGATAAGGGGTTTGGGCCACACCGCCCGGACATCCCCTTTCTCAAACGACGTAGTTTCATCGAAACGACCGGACAAAAACCCTCGCGCCAGTGGCTCCTGAACAATCAAGCCGGTGTTGGTTTGTGTGCAGGTGTCGATGAGTTGCTTTTCAATGCGCGTGTCAAACAGGTTGTAAACGGCCTGCACCAAGTCAACCACGCCCATCTGGATGGCCTGGATGCCTTCTTGAGGGTCGTGAACGCACACGCCATAAAAACGAATCTTGCCTTCCTGTTTCAGGCGGCGCAGCACGTCAAACACCTTGCCATGCTGAATCAGCTCCAACGGCGGATAACGCAGCAGGTAGCCGTCAATTACCTCCAGCTTCAGGCGTTTCAGGCTCTCTTCAACGGCCCGGCGCAGGTGGGTTTCCGAAAAATTGGGCTTGGGATTGGCGGCACTGAAATCGACGCCGCCCTGAGTCACGATGAATACTTGCTCTCGTTGCCAGTGCCTGAGCGCTTGTCCGAGCAGGGTTTCGCTGTGGCCGTGTCCATAGACGTCAGCGACGCTGAAAAAATTGCAGCCCAGCGCATAAGCCTGGTTGAGAGCAGCCAGCGATCCGCTATCATCGGCTTGTCCCAGACTGTCGCCAAATGCGTTGCCGCCAATAGCCCAGCCGCCAAAGCCGATCTCCGATACCTCAAAGCCCGTTTTGCCCAATGTTCTGTAGCGCATGTATTTAGGGTAAAAGAATCCCGGCATGAGTTTCAAGCCAATCTTAAAAACCGGACTTTCACGCCCGATTCCATTACAATGTCAAAAAAGGACAGAAAGGCTCGAGTTTCGTCATGAGATCCTCCGCGCGGTTGGCGGTGACAATCGGTATGCTGTGCCTCACGGTGATTTCCGCCTGGTTTATTTTGACAACGCCGGGCCTGAAGCCGGTGGTGGTTTCTATTTACGAGCCGCCGGTGGCGTATGCCGAGGCGCGCGTGAAAAATATCGGCAAAGTCGAAACGGATAGCCATGTCCAAGAGCAGTTTTTGCTGTACAACAAGGGCGGCAGCCATTTGCGAATCTCCGATGTGGAGACTTCCTGCGGTTGTACGGTGGCGGATATCAGCAAGCGCGTGATTGCGCCGGGCGATTTCACGGAAATCAAGGTGGATTTGGATACGAGCATCAAGCTGGGGCCGGTGCGCAAAGAGTTGACGGTTGTCAGCAACGATCCGAAACGTTCCAGGCCTTCCATTTTTTTGGGCAGCACATCGCCCAGCAAAAATAGGCTCAGCCTGGA
>CAZXUP010000036.1:0-15056 GCA_964643815.1 uncultured Vampirovibrionales bacterium | reverse complement strand
GCTTCTCAACTCAGACGAAACTTACCGGATATGTTCTAGCAACAATCCGCCTTTCCTGGTTTTTATGCAGGTACATAGGGGGCGGCATGGTTTTAAACTCCGTTCAGAGGGATGATCATGGCTCGTTTGGGCTTGCAGTGCAGCCCTGGGGTCATCAATCTGTCCGGCCACCTTCACTAGATGTGGCTTCTCTTTGGAGCGACAAGGCATTGACCTGGGGGTTCCATAACGGGGTTGGAGAAGTCACTGATCGTGTGCTGGGCTTGACTGGAGGGCATGATAAGGCTAGAAATATCCAGACGATGACTGACTTGGGATTTGGTGTTGCTGAATCAAAATCCCTGCTGACTTATCAGCATCTATTTCGTTTGAAAGATAAGACTGTGGGCTGGCAAGAACTCAGTTGCTCAGGGTATCAGAAAACCGTTCAAGAAAACTTCAGTCGTTTTGTCAAAGCTCTAAAACCCGGCAATATCCACAATTTCTTTGAAGGAGTTAGCCTGAAAAGTTATTTGAAAGAAGTGGTTTTGGAAGGTAACATCAAACCCTGGAAAGACTTATGGAATCGTGTCCCTGGCACGTTCATCGGTAGCGCTTTGGCAAGCATTGCAGGGATGGGGTTGATGGGTTTGGGCATTTTACAATCGACGCATCAGGCTTACCGGAACGCCAAAGCCCGTGAAGACGGAAGTTGGCAAAGCAGCATGCAAACATTTTTGGTGGCAGGACAGGCATTCTTGGCGAAAACCATCAAAAGTCTTGTTTGTTGGGAAGTCGCCGGAATGGGGTTTGCCTTTGGCAAGGCTTTACTTTGTGTTGGGGCTTTTCCTGTGGGTGGAATCCTGCTGGGAGCCTTGCTTGGGGTGCTGGCTTGTCGCGGGTTGGAACATTGGCTTCCTGAGCCTTCAAAGTCTGCTAAGGAGCTACCCGCTTTGGAAAGAACTCCACAATTTTCTTTGCCGCCTGCTGAACCACATCGATTATTTCTTCAATATAGCTCCCTGGATTCCTTGGCTTAAGTCTCTCTACGTTTCCATTTGGCTTGTGCATCAGCATTTGTGGGCCACTGTCAGTATCCATAACTCCAAAAAAGTAATCCGAGGGGGGATTGGCATTCTCTGGGAATGGGATCTGCTGGGTTGCAGCGGCTATTTCAGAGGGATCAATTTCGATTTTCTTATATCGAATTTCCGTGGGGCCCCAGCGGTGTACATTGTAGGGTACTGTCATGATGCGAATCCTTAAACGCGGCTGATACATCTAAAAGCATTCAAGCGAAAACAATGCGGCCCCGCAGGATTTTTGTTACAGCTTGTAACAGGATGATAGGGTTCTTTGAAGTATTGACGATCCTGGTGGGAAATGCGGGGATAGGATATCAAATTGTAGTAGCAATTGTACTATTAATTACCATCAGATCGCGATGCTTTCCTTGATGGCCCGGCTTTTAACACCGCCATATAATTGTGCAACGCCCTTAAGTGGTGGTAATAATGTTTCATCATAAGAAATGGCAAAAAAAGTATTTCCCAAATAGACGGGATTTCCCTCATTGATTTCAGGCAGGCGTGTGCTTTTTGTGTCATAAAACTCTTTTAAACTTCTCCACAGCGCAACATAGGTGTTTGCATCGGTAGATGGCAAAATTCTGATATGGACTACTGGTGCTTCTCCTTTAAGTTTGGAACGTAAAACACTTGCTGTGAGGTTTCTAACAGAATCCGTTCCATTAATTTCAGCCTCAATGAATGGTCTTTTTTCTTGTTGGGCAAATGCTTGAATGATAGGTTTTGTTTGATTGCCAAGTGATTGTTTGGGTGAATCCAGCAATACAAGTCCCCCACCAGTATGCTCTTCGGTTTGGAGGCTTAAAGCTAACCGAATTGCCGCCTTGACCTTGTCAGCAGAATTCTGGCTGATAGCGATGGTCTCTGACACCGCTTCCGGTTTAATGGATTGGAACGCATTAGTTATTATGGGTGACTTGTTAGTGTCTTCAAAAGGCATAGAGTGTTCAGGCTGAATACTCTGGCTTGTGTTTGTCTCGGCGTTCTCTTTATTTGTGAAGGTTTCATTGACAGCCCGGCTTTTCAGGCCACCGAGCAATTGCGCTAAAGCTTTGGATTTAGGCGTCGCCTCCTTGGAAAAGGTAACTACATACAGAATGTCACCAATATAGATAGGTTCTCCATCGTTCAAAGTTCCTGCCTTGGTGCTTTTAGTATCTTCAAATTGTTTGAGAGAGCGCCATATTGCAACCTGAGTTTCAAGATTGCCGTGTGGAGATAGTCTAATTAAGACAATTGGTTTTTCTCCTCGAAGTTTTGAACGAACCATATCAACTTTCAATGTCTCGATAGAAGTAAGATCTTCAATAGCGTGGGCAATAATAGGTCGTCCAGTTTTATTGCTATATTCAGAGAGGATATTTTGACTGCTGGCTGAAATGCTCTTTAATAGATCAGGCACAGTATTGAGCAATACCAGTCCACCACCTGCATGATCCGACTGTTTCAGGCTGAGGGCATTTTGAACCGCTGTAGCTATCTTGGAAGAAAAATCAGGGAGGCTATTTACTTTATTTGTCGTATCTGAGTTGATTGGCCTTGATGAGGATGTGTCTTGCTTGTCTTTTACATTTTCTTGAGTAGGGACACCGACAACAGGTTTGTACTCCCCTCCTTGTAGATTGTAACCTTGGTGCTGCATTTTAAAAATCTGTGTCCTCGTTGCAGCATCCTTGGACAGATTCGAATAAATAGGCTGGAGTTGTTTCAAAATCAATTGCTTATCTGCATCAGGTACGGCATCCAGTAAAGCTTCTATAGCCTGCAAATCAGAGGCATCGTCAATCATGTTACTTAGACATGCAAAAAACTCTTTTTTCCACGTCAGGGCAACTGATTTTTCTTGTTCATCCTGATTGGAAGGCATTTCTGCAACTTCCTTATAAAAATCCAGAAGAAGTTCTAAGTCTCGATCTTCTTTGCCGAAGGATAATAATTTTTTGTGGATGGAATCTTTTAGCTTGGTGTTCCCCATCGTCGACAAACTTGGCAGACACAGGGTATAAAAAGTGGTTAATAGTTTATTTTTTGGCGGAAGCTGCTTGACGAGCCTTTGCGCAGGGGCGGAATTACTATCAGAAATTGTTTCGTAAAATAAATCCAAATATGTTTCCACTGTTTCGATTAACTTTGTCCAGTTCGTGTTCGCTTGATGAGTATTGTTTAATAACATTTGCTTTGCACGGTGATCGCCCTCTTCCCCATCGAAGATAGTGCAAGCTAGCTTAAACATTTGAATACCGCCAAAGCTGAAGTTGTAGCCTAATTTGGCGAGTCTCCAGACATTTTTAAAGGCAACCATTTCATCGTTAATTGCCGAAATGTCATCCTCATCAATAGCATCCAAACCTGCTTTTAAATTATTCCCAAAGTGAATTGGACGAGATAATGCAGAGGCTGGCTGGCAGCTTTTACTGAAGCTTGTCCGAATAATTGTTTTTTTAGGCAGTCTGCCGATAGCAGGAGTCAAATTTAGCATAGGCGCTTTGTTTTTCTTAATAATCAGGGGTCATAATTGCTATTTGTGTAGTATTATTTAACCCGAATTTCTAATTAAAAGTCAAATTCTATTAATTGTTTATTTTCTGATTGGAGTTTCTTTATGTCAATCATGCTGCCTCCGTCCATCATCCAAAAACGCCAACCCCACTTTGCCCAGAAATCTGCTCACTCCTTCTCGGCTACGCCTAAAACAGATAGCGTCCGCTTTGGCTCCTCTCAGAGCACGTCTCAAAAAGATACTTATGGCACCAATGAGCTGGTTGACAAGCTGGTCAGTTACAAGCCGGGCTATGACGCTCACTACAGACAGGCAGACTGGTGGGATAACCTCATCCTGTTTTTGAAGCAATACATTCCCTTTATTGCCAAGGAATACAAAGCCGAATACACGGCCATGATTGAAGCCTTGGAAAAGCAGAACAAAGTGACCGATGCCCAAACCAAAAATGAGACCGTAAAAAAGGCGCTTCGCCTGCTAACCAATGTAGCTGGCCAGATCAACCAAAAGGGAAGCGTGACGACAGGTGGCTGGCTCTCTCTAGGGCGGCTCCTGAATCACTTGCTGATGACCGATATCCAGAACCGGATTGCGCAGTTTCAGGATAAGAATCTGGATCGCAAGACACTAGAGGCGCTCAATCCCTTTGAAAGCTTTCTGAATATTCTCCAGAACGAGAACTGTGAACAGTTGCACAGCTTTGCCATTACAGCCATGAAAGATAGCCCGGCTTTGGAGTCTCCAGAAGCATCGGTTCAAACCCGGGTGGGCAATATGTATTTCCTCATGTTGAGTTATACGGCAAATCGGATCTATGAAAATTCAGCTTTACGGAACCTGCAAACCTACTTGGGGCTTGGAGGAAAGCATTTGGCTAGGGATCAGGAGTTTACCCTATCCCCGTTTGAAGCGGATATTCTGACCCGGTACGCTAACCGTGTTCTGGAACCGGCGCAACGCGCTGATATTCAGAAGAGGCTTTATGCGGGTCGGGAAATCAAACGGGAAAACTTTAAACGGAATGAACTTGGTCAGTTTGTCTTCACATCTTCCAATCTTTCTGATAAGTCCATCCAATCTTTAAATGCGATTATGGAAAAGGCAATGATTATCAATCGATCCAATATCCAAGCAGTATTTAAACTGATTGAGGATACCTCCCGGAAGTTACCGCACATCCGGGAAAAAGTAGCGAGCGGAACCTTGCCTTATATCATTCAAAAATATCCATCCGGCCCGGTATTAAAGGCAATGTTTGAATATCTTAAGGAATTTGCACCCACCAACAAACACGTGGAAAGCCTTATCCGACAAATGGATGCGCCAAATACACGCCATATACGGCTCTTACTCGCGAGCTTGCTAGCCTTGGAAGTTGAGAAACGTTCGGTGCTAAAACCTTTGTTTCAAGAAAAGCTACAGCAATACGGTATCAACCCCAAGGATTTCACCGTGTTTGATAGCGCCAATGTGGATGCCCTCCAAACCCGCCTGAATGAAGTGGTGATCGGTCAGGACGAGGCAAAATCCTTGTTGTTGAGGGAATTGACCAAAATGAACCAACAGCCGGGTCACGTTCCGCTGTTATATCTGGATGGCTCATTTGGCCTTGGGAAAACCTCATTGGCCGAGAAGCTGGCGGTGGAATTGAACACAGACTTGGAAACCCAGGCCTTTTCAACAAACCCGGCTGCTTTTGAAGGAACTCGGGGCTATCATGCCTTTTTCAATACTGCGGTCATATCGGGTGATGCCTTGGCGAGTAGCGAAGACTTCAACGAATTCCGGGTGGAACTGACCTCCGTCTTGCGAAAAGCCAGTCAAACGGCGAAACAGTTTCCCAATAGGCCGGCTATTATTGTACTGGATGAAATCGGCAATCTCATCCTGGATGATGCGAATGGCGAAGAACAAAAGAAAGGGCAGTTGCTGGCTCAGACAATCCTGAGCATTCGTCAAACCGGTTCCTACCAAGATCCGGTTTCTAAGGATGTAATTTCCTTCCAGAAACCCATACTGTTTCTGACAGGCAATGTGGGTGGGCTTGAAGACTCAACGGATCCTTTTGACAATGGCTTGTTCAAATCGGACGTGATCGGCCCGGTGGGAGAAACGCTGAAGAAGACTTTGGAGCAGGGTCATACGGTTCAGTTCAAGCCCTTTACCTACGAAGAAACCATTCGCTTGGTGGATTATTTCGCCAACACCTATATCCCGCAACTGGCGGCCGGTCGGCAAATCCGGGTCAAGCTGCCCTCGGATTTCTCGGAAGTGCTGGCAAAAGCGTATCAGATCAAGAGATTCTCCGGTCGAGATATCGCCAAACACCTGAGATTATCCCTGATTGAACCGTTGGAGAAGGCCCCGGTTTCGCCCGGCTATCCGGTGACAGTGCACATCAATAAGGATGGACTCAATCAACTTGATCCTGAAAAGCTTGACACAAATCGGTTCCGTTTGGATTTCATGCAAGAGAACCCGGAGGATACCATGCAGGAACTTGAAAAAGAAGGATAGCTTTTTTATAGATGGCTGGACTGCGAATTGATTATGCTCCCAGAGACTTATCCAGGCCGGAAGCCTTGAAAAAGGTTTCCGCCTCTGGAGTAATCCGCTTTCAGGGTCAAACGGAGCCGGAAGAACCACTTTACAAAACAGATAACAAGCCGACTTGCTGGCAGGCCTGTCGACAAGCAATAACCCGATTTGTTACATCTGCTTGGACATGGATGGTCATGATGATTCGAACACTTCCGTATGTTTTCTCCCAAAATGCAAAAGAACCCAGCTTGGAGTCCCCTCGCTTTGGCAATCGGTTTTTTAACAAGGAAAAAGCAATCGACTGTTATCATAAAATCGCAAAAAAACTGGGAAAAGATCCGGCTGATTTCTCAAAAAAATCCGTTGCGGAAACGGCTGCTGAAGTTCAGCGGCTTGTAGAGTTTCCTTTCAGTGAGGCGTCTGGGCTGGACTCGGCAAAACGAGGAGGGATTCAGGCGGCTTTGGAATTGGATCCGGAGAAACACCGGGAAGTGCTGGCGTCATTGGTTCAAACGCTTCCGGAAGAGCAGCATCAACGTCTGTTAATCAATTACTGCTTCTTTCTGCCCTCTCATTCGTCTAACTTCAACATCGTCTACTCGCCGGAACTCTACACGGCGGTTGAAAACGTTGTATTAAAACGGAAGGCTTCCGGTGCCGAATATTGGAAGGCGCTTGGCCTGCGCGCCTTCGACGGCGATGCGGAGAAAGCCCGAGACTACCAGTTAGCTAAACTCAAGTCAGCCATTGCAGATCATCATGACTTTACCAGACTGGCTCCGGCTGTCCTTGAAATTGACGAACAGGCGAGTTTGTACCCGTATATTCGTTCGCTTTATAAGGGAAAGTCCGTGGAGAGCTTGTATGCATTAAAGCCGCTGATTGCATTACACAACCGGCAGCCGGGTGTCCGGCCTATCCAGGAGTTGGATACCCCGATTACGATTAGTCCCGATAATCTCAAAACCGTTTTGGAGAATCTGGATCTTCCGGAAATTGTGCAAGCAAAGACAAGCGCGTTTCATTCGGAATTTGTACCGTACCGATCCGAGAACACTTTGGATGGCCCTCTTACTAATGCCTTTACTAAAGAGGTACTAAAAAATGCGGCCTATAAACTTCAAGGCGCTAGTACGGTTGATGCCGAAAAAATGGCTCAGGCATTATTAAAGTATTTTGACGGGTTTCAGGGAGTGCATACCATTGATTTTTCGAAGCCGATTACCGATCCAGAGCAACAGGCCTTATACCAAAAGCTATTTGTGAAGCCTGAAGAAGGCGGCTTGTTGACGCCCACGGCTAACCATCTATTCATTCTTAAAGATGTAGAAAAAGCTGTGGAGAGAAAAGACTACCAAACGATCTTGAAGTGGCTTAAGGCGATCAAGCCAGCCTTGGATCATGCCAAGACGCCTTATTTCTATGCGGTTCGCGATGGGGGAGAAGGGTTTGCACCCTTCATCAATTCCGTATTCCTGATGCCGTATGAAAACCCGGATTTTGGCAAAGATTACGCCAAGCTCTTGAGACCAGATGCCGATACCCCGAATCAAAGCCAGGCGAAAGGAGCCGCTCAACTTTTGGGTGGCATTCTTTCGAGAGCGACGTAAACAACAACACAACAAATAGTACAGGTTGCAAAAACGTCTTCATCGGCTGGCCACAATTTGACGAACAGTTAGATAGACGCTTTAATTAGCTTTTCAGAATGTGGGTTTTTGACGGAAAGCTCCTTAATATCAGTTTCAAGCCCATATGGAATTTCCATCAAAGAAGTTCTAAACTTGTCTAACCAAGGGTATTTTTATAAAATGAATTAACATTGCTGTGTTCGTCGCACTCTTTAGTACAGGTAAGAAAATCACCATGATCTGCCAAAACTGCCATGCCGATATACCCGATGGGGCCTATAACTGCCAGAAATGCGGTAGCCCCATTCTGCAACCCCAGCCAGAAGAAGATACTTAGCGCTGACCGGTTTCCATTTCCCTGAAAGCAAGCTCAAAGCCGTAGGGAACTTTCAATAGCGCAGTTTGAAACTTGTCCAACAGGGATATTTTTATAAAACAATGACTACGGATTCGGTGATTGCGATTTGAGCACAGGCTGCTTCAGTTTATCGCTTCTCCGGATTTGTCGACATTACCAATGCTGATGGAGTCACCTAAAACATCCCGGTCTTGTTGGCTCAAATGCTCCTGCAACTCTAAAACCAGCCTGAAGCCACCCTTGATCCACTCTTGTGTTTTGATTTTGTAAGGGATGTGATCAAGGCTCATTTCTCTCTGCCAGAGCTGCACTGCTTCGTCTGGACTATTCGCCTCAAGAAAGTGATTCGATTCATAACTAACGGCTATTCGATATCTCAGTTTTTTATTCTGATCCATTGTCAACTCCTTTGCCCTGCTTCCTCACCATTGCTGAAGTTGAGACAGTAATCAATAGCACCATAGGATATTTATTATACTGCGAACCAATGAGTGGCCGCTCGTTCATTTAATATACGGTGTTGTAGAGGAATTGCTGGCAACCGGGATATTTGTCGGCAAGCGAGGTCATGAGCCGTTCGTGAAATGCGGCAAACTGCTGCTGTTGCTCTGGCGTCATCACATCCCTTGCTTGCCGCAACGCGCACAGCTTCAAGCGTGCAATCTGGCTTCGCAGTTTTGAAATCTCATCCGTCAATTGCTCTGCCATGTCCTGCGTGGCTCCTGTGCTGAAAATAACCTGCACCAGCTCGCGCTGCTTTTGGGCAATGGTTTGCGACAATGGCGCAATGTGCTGCGCCGTGGTTTGTTTGATGACACGCAAGCGTTCTTGTTGCTCGATAGTTATATTGGCACGCTTCACAAACTTGGCATACTCCTGCCGAATTTCTTTGGCTTGCTGTGTGTACATCAGGTCGCAGTCAGCGGCCAAGCCGGGTTGTCCGAGCAGACATGCAACCATCAGGGCAAAAAATAGGCGACCCAGCTTTTGCATACACAATCCTCCAGCTTGCTGTGTTTCTGCTTATTCAGTTACTGGAAACCCGGTATCGAACATATTAGGAAGGCGGTTATATTCACGCGCTTTCATTGTCCGATTGATGAATTGAGATGTGCCTGCCGTTTGATTGAATAGTGTGGGACGCGCCGTGATGGGGGAGTTTCTTGATGCAGAAGCAGAGCTGGAAAAAACAGGGCAGTTTTGTTAAATCCGGTCTCATCAGTGTGATGCTGACATTGCTTTGTTTGCTGAGCGGTTGTGGTGCATGGGGTGGTGTTGGGGGAGGGCGTGGTTTTGGTGGCGGCGGGGTGGGTGTGTTTTTTGGAGTCTATGCTGATCCCAATGAATCTCCGCTGAAAACCAAGCGTTTTATTGCTCATTTGCAGCAGTCTCTGCAAGCACAAGGGTTTGAATTAAGGCCATTGCGCGATAAGCATATCATCGGCTTTACGGCCAGACAGTACTTGGGGCCGGGTGAAATCAGCTCGGCTGAAATTGTGCCGCAAGACCTGGCATCCATCCTGAACAGAACTTCTTTCCGGCGGATGCCTGAAACTCGACGGGTTCGCGTCAATACGGTGCTTGACTTGAATGCATTGGGAACTGCGGATGCTGAAGCGGATTCGTCTGTGCATTGCACATTAAAAATGGATTTTGTGCAGCCACCGGTCGCCTCCAACGCGGATCACATTGAAAACCAGGGCAAGACATTGGAGTGGACGTTCAAGGCGGCCACCGCCAAACCCATTGCAATTGATTTTGCATCGTGAACTTTTCTGGTTGATGCACCGTATGGGAGTGCGGTTTGAAATTTAGTGCCTGAACAATCAATCATCAAGCCGCGCGCTTTTTAAAGTGTTTGCTGATTTTAAAACCCACAAACAGGGCAACAAGAATAATCAGCACTGTTAGCACTGGAAACACGAGTGTCGAAATCGATAAAAACAGCGAGAGAATATTTTCGACGGTGGCTATAACGGGGTTGGCCAAGCCACCAGTAATTAAGCTCGACGAAAGCCGCGTGAGATGCGTGAGAGACTGAACCGCTCCGGCGGCGGTGCCACCTGCCAGCAACGCCAAAGACCACCGCCAGACGGGATCGAGATCGCCGATAAACGGGCTGGTGATCAACGTTCCGGCGATCACTGCGGCGGGTGTGGCAATATGATCCAGCAGGTTATCCAGCCAGGGTACGTAATAGGCGCCAATTTCAAACAGGGTGGCGGCCAGAAAGATAAAAAACGCCGCTTCCGTACCCATCCATTGAATTTGGCTGGGGAGCGGCATATGAAAGTACAAACCGGCGGCACTCAACACCAGGGGCGGCAAAAACAGCCGAAAGCCAGCGGCGGCGCTCAGGCCAATGCCCAGCAATAACCCAATCATCAATTCCCAGTGGAGCTGCATCTGGCGTTCATCTCCTTTCAAGCACACTCCTATTATAAGTCTATCAATCAGCTCAGTTTTCTGTGTGAGTGCGAAGGACGAGGACAGATGGAAATTTACAAGCGGTGCCGGATTGTTTCATAATGGGGGCATGCTTCCCAACCCAACAAGGACACCCGCATGAATAATCACGGCTATCCCGGCCAGTTTAACCAACCGGCCCCCAATATTTCCGTCAAGCCTGTTACGTATCGCCTGGATGAGCAAAACCGTCCGATGGTGGGCGGGGTGGATTTGCTGGATTTGGCCGATACCTATGGCACCCCCTTGTATGTGTTGGATGAGGCAACGCTTCGCGCTGGCGCCCGCTCGTATCGCAATACCCTGAGAGAGGTGTACAAAGGCGATAGCTTGCCGCTGTACGCTTGCAAAGCCAATATGAGTTTGGGCCTGGTGAAACTGATGGATCAGGAAGGTATGGGGCTGGATGTGGTTTCCGGCGGCGAGATCTACACGGCGGTTCAGGCGGGTTTTCCGATGGAGCGCATGTTGTTTAACGGCAACAATAAATCGACGGGCGAGCTGGAGCTGGCGATCCATTATGGCATTGGGCGCATTTCGGTCGATAACTTCAACGATTTGGCGTTGATCCATCAGATTGCATCGGCCAAGAAGAAAAAGGTGGATATCTTGCTGCGCGTGGCGCCGGGCATCGAATGCCACACGCATGATTATATCAAGACCGGGCAGACGGATAGCAAGTTCGGCTTCGATATGAGCCAGCTTTCTGCGGCTTTGGAATTGATTCTGAATCAGTACCAGGAAACCATTCAGCTACGGGGCTTGCATGCCCACATCGGCTCCCAGATTTTTGAGGTGAAACCTTACGAGGATTTGATTGAGCTGTTGTTGAACGTGTATTACAACATCCGCGAAGCCTACAACGGTTTGGTGCTGGATGATCTCGACATTGGTGGTGGACTGGGCGTGGCTTACACGGGTCAGGACGATCCGCCCGCGATTGATAACGCTATTTATGCCGTGGCGGACAAGATTGCATCCTACGCCAGGAAGATTAACTACCCGATGCCGCGCCTGCTGATGGAGCCGGGTCGCAGCATGGTGGCGGTGGCTGGGATGACGATGTACACGATGGGCAGCCTGAAGGAGATTGCAGGCATCCGGAAATATGTCGCCGTTGATGGGGGGATGGGGGACAACATTCGTCCGGCGCTCTACCAGGCCCAGTATTCGGCGGTGGTTGCCAACAAGATTGGCGCCCCTGTCGAAGAAACCGTCACGATTGTCGGTAAATATTGTGAGTCCGGTGATGTGCTGATCCACGGCCTGCCTACACCCAAGGTAACAACCGGTGACATCCTGCTGGTGTTCGGCACCGGCGCTTACAACTACAGCATGTCCTCCAACTACAACCGCTTCCCCCGCCCGGCCACCGTGTTGCTGGAAAATGGAAAAGCCCATCTGCTGGTGCAGCGGGAAACCTACGACACCATCATCCAGCAAGATCTCATTCCCGTGCATTTGCGCAAGCCCGCCGAGCAACTGGCCGTCCCGGCTTCTTGAAGGATTATTCTCCAGAGGCATAGCGGTCCGGCTCGAGGTGGGGTAGAATGAAAACAGGCTGCATCTCCAAGTGAGGGCTTTGGTGTGCGTGCCGTTGTGTAGTTCGAAATCGAGCAGGAACCGGTAAGAACGAGATGATGGATTGGATTCTCCAAGAATGGGCGTTGAACCGCGTACAATGGGTTGCGGTCGGCAACGTGCTGGTCCAGATTGTCGTGCTGACGGGCTTGATTTACTTTGTCTACGTCCGGTTTATTCGCCGCAGCCATGCCGAGCAGTTGCTGAAGGGCCTGTTTATCATGCTGCTGTTGTTTGTCGGCATGTGGATTTTGGCCAATATTTTTGGCTGGGGCATGTTGGAAAACGTGTTTGCGGCCAGCATCCAGATTTTGTTTATCGGCCTCATCGTAATTTTTCAACCGGAGTTGCGCCGGATGCTGCTCTTTTTAGGGCAGGGCGAGTTGTTTGGCGCGGTCCAGGCCACGCGCTCTTCCGAAGAGCAAAAGGCCGAGTACATGATTCAGGAGTTGGCCGAAACGGTTCACTTTTTAAGCAAAGCCAAACGCGGCGCGCTGATTGTATTGGAAGCGCCCAACAGCCATGGCGGAGATTACCTTGAAATGGGGACGCCGCTGGATGCCCGCCTGAGCGCGGAACTGATGCTGACAATTTTTCATCACAACACGCCTCTGCATGATGGCGCGGTCGTGATTGGGCCGGACAACCGGCTTGTGGCGGCGGGTGTGCTGCTGCCCCTGACGGAAGATCCCAAGCTGAGTTGGCAGTACGGAACGCGTCACCGGGCGGCCATTGGCCTGACGGAAATTTCGGACAGCCGCTGCATTGTCATTTCGGAAGAAACCGGGGGGATTTCCCTGGTTCAAGACGGCAAGCTGGAAAAAGTGGCGAATGCCGAGGAGCTGAAAAAAGCCCTGGCGCGTCTGTATCACGTTTCCATGGAGCCGGTGAAGCCGGTTCGTGGTGTGCCGCTGGGCGAACGCCTGAGCAAACTGTTGGGGGTCTCGTCGCCGATTCAGCGTATCTTCTATGGCGCTCGCAAAGAAGAACGCCATGAAGGTCGGAAAAACAAATCGGAAAAACTGCCGAAATCCGGCACTAGCGGCTAAGGGGCGGTTTTAGTATTTAGCGGCCAACTTGGCCTTGGGCGGCACGCGCTCTGGTGCTGAGAATGTTGTAGGTGTTAATGCCAAGCCCCAGAACGGCCAACGTGAAGCCCCAGCCAACCGCAGTGGCCAGGTTGCGCCATTTGAACAACCCGTTCAAATAGTAGTGCCTGAGTTTTTGGTACGCTTCCGTTTCCAGTTGTTTGCCGCCTTGTTTGATATAACGCTGCCCGGATTGTTCCAGAGCGCTCAACGCTTGCTGGGCTTGCTCGGCAATCTGCTTGCTGCTTGGGATCTCCCAGCGGGATAGCGGGTTGAATTTCCAGTTGTAAAGACGCAGCTTACCCCAAAGGCCTTTTGTGTTTGGTGGTGTGTCCGTTACCTGAATCAAGGCGTTTTTATATGTTTTTGGCGCACACAACAAAACGGCCCGCTGAACCAGGGGAGTTCCGAAGAGCCAGAAGAAATAGCCAAAAGGCCCTCGGATGACGTTTTCACGCAAGTCGTTTTTACTGCGCCGCCAGGCGGTATAAATGCGGGATTGAATCACAACCGCGTAGGTTAGCATAATCAGTTTCAGGTGGGCCCCACCCAGCTCCTTAAAGTCAAATGCTTTCAGGCCCCGTCCGATGGGGTTGTTGGCCATGCCTGGCAGGGCAGCGCCAAATTGAGGCTGTTTGGCGCTGGATGGTTTGGCCGGGAGGTTTGCCCGGTGGAAAGGCGTGATGGGATTCATACCGGTCGCCCTCCGGTACTGGCCTGACGATAGGATTGGAAGTGGGCAAATGCACCGGTGGCGGACTGTTTGAAGCTTATGCCGCGAGAATTCATAAGCGGTGCGGTGAGCTTCTGGTTCGCCAACCCGTCCGTCGGCAAGCCCTCGCCCGGAAAGAACCGTTTGCCACCGTGCTTCTTCTGGGTAATCCACTGGTTATAAAAAGCCATGCTAATGGCAAGCCCCAGAGACGCCATAATCGGCACGCCGGTATAAAGCCGTTTGGATTTGAGGAGGTAGGGAATCAGCCCGTCATCCGTCTTTGGGAGCAACGTGCGCCAGAAACCGGTTTTCTTTGGCGGTGTGCCATAGATGGATTCCAGCACAGACTGCTTCCAGTCGGGATGTGTGCTGTCTATTCCGTGAGAGGCCCGATCCACCACCTGCTCCAGAAAGCTCTTCACTTCTTTGAAAAAGGTGTCCCGTCCGACGCCTTTTAACAGTACCTGCCCGTCCGGAGTCGCCAAATTTACGGTTTCAGTGAGTCCTCCCTCCAGCGCCTGTTTTTTGACTTGTTCGATAAACGCTGCCTCGGCACCGTTCAAATCCGCCATGCTAAGCTGTAGCCGGGTTTTAATAAACTCCTTGTTTTTAAATTCGCGCACAACATCTTTCAGCGAACGCTTTTGTGTCTGGGCCAATTCGGCAAGCCGGCTTTTTTCGGCCTGAATGGCCTCTCCCACCAGTCCTTCGGCGCGCATATCAAATGGCGTGGTGCCCAAAGCCGTATTCATACCTTTCGCATCGTTCAAGGCAAACGCCCGACTTAGTGACTCACGGGCTGCTGGGGATAGTTTTCCAAGATGGCCTTGCAGCGCCTCTTTCAAGAGTTTGGTCTGCTCGGCGAGAGGCTTTTGCTTGGCTGCGTCTAGCGCCTTCAGTACATCGGCCAGTTTTTCGCTGGGCATGTGTTGCTTGCAAAGCTGGGTCAGAATCTTGACCTGTGTGTGTTCCGGCAGCAGATTGACGCCTTGAAATAATGCATTGCCAGCCAGTTCACGGTCCGCGGACACTAGCCCATCCAGTACCTGGGAGATAAGCCGTTTCCTGGCTTCTGGCAGATTGCTAACCGGTTGGCTTTCGTTCTTGAG
>CAZXUP010000035.1:14157-15080 GCA_964643815.1 uncultured Vampirovibrionales bacterium | reverse complement strand
CATTGCCTGCGTTGCCTGCATTTCCGGCATTACCAGCGTTGCCTGCATTTCCGGCTGCTCCTGCAAACGGGTTAGCGCCTCCGCCGCCCATTGACTGCAGCAATTGGGTCAGCATCTGGATTAATTGCTGTAACAAAGAGGCCATACCGCCACCGGCTGCACCGGCGGCTCCTGCAGCACCAGCGTTACCCGCGTTTCCGGCGTTGCCTGCATTTCCGGCATTACCCGCATTGCCTGCATTTCCGGCGTTACCTGCGCCTTTCGCGTTTGCTTTCTCAACGCTGGAACCAAGGTCTCCACCAGTAACAGCGGCGATGGCGCGGTTGTATTTGGCGTCATCATCTACCGAATCCTGACCGGTATTGTTGAAGATATCCTTCAACTGGAGCGTTCCACGGCGGACCGCTTGATAAGCCGCGTTAATCGTCTCAACGTCCGTGTTACCGACACCGCCCTTGATTAGATCCTGGTTTCCGGTTTTCTGTAGCAACGCTTTCAGCTTGCCGTTGTTATAGTTACCGCCCGCGTTTTTATAACGGGAAGCAACCAGGGCAAACGTGGCTGCCTGCTTGGCAGCAGGGTTAGCGCTATTCATGTCGGTATACAGCTGGTTCAAAGCCCCGGAGGCTTGTGCACCACTCTTGATACGGTTACCGGTAACAAACTCCGCCGCGTAGCCTTCAACAATACCGGCACGCAATGCGGCCGTATTGTTGGTGCCCGCCACTTGACGCAGCTTATCCTGGTTGACGTTACCGTTTTTATCGACGGCACGGAAGTAAGCATCTAGCGCTTGGGCCGTAGACTGTTGTCTCCGTGCCGGAGCTGCCGCTGCTGGTGCCGCCAACGCTCCCAAAGGGGCGATCAGGGATCCAATTGCCATGTTTGCTCTCTCCTTTTGTTTAACGCTCTCTTCTAAAAAC
>CAZXUP010000035.1:4062-14147 GCA_964643815.1 uncultured Vampirovibrionales bacterium | reverse complement strand
AAAGCGGAACGATACTTTTACGAACTGGAGGGCAAGCCTCCCGGGAATGCACAGAATGTGCCTGTTTTCCTTGATCGGAAAAGAAAATGCATATCTCTCTCTCTTCTCTGTGCTTGCGCCCTCCTAATTTCTTTCTTAAATAAATAAAAACAGATATACGATTGGAATTGCCTTTCTTACGTTTTTGTTACTTTTCCTGGAAACAGGCGTCACAAGCGCTTACAATCAGGACCAGATCTCTTTTTAACCGGATAGAATGCTTGTATTTATGCCAACAGACACCCTCACCCAAACCACGTTTGCCGATCAGCTTGTGAGCTGGTATCTCAATGATCATCGAGACTTACCCTGGCGTAATACGCATGATGCCTATACCATCTGGCTTTCGGAAGTGATGCTTCAGCAAACCCAGGTGCGCACGGTCATCGACTACTACCATCGTTTCCTCGCCCAATACCCAACCATCCAGGATTTGGCCGCCGCCCCGATTGATGATGTGTTGAAACTGTGGGAAGGCCTCGGCTACTATGCCCGCTGCCGCAATCTGCACAAAGCCGCGCAAATCATTGCCGAGCAATATAAAGGTCGCTTCCCGGATACGCTTGAAGCCGTCGAAGCCCTCCCCGGCATTGGCCGCAGCACGGCGGGCGCCATTCTAACCTTTGCTTACGGCCAAAAACACCCGCTGCTGGATGGCAACGTCAAACGCGTGCTCAGCCGCATTGAGGATGTTGCCGAAGACATCCAGCAAACCAACGTCATCAACCAACTGTGGAAAACATCCGAAACGCTGCTGTCCGAAACAACCGATCCGTATTCTTATAACCAGGCCATTATGGAACTGGGCGCCACGCTTTGCCTGCCGCAGAACCCTCGCTGTCTGCTGTGCCCGGTCCAAACCCATTGCAAGGCCTTTGCCAAAGGCACCCAGCACGAGCGCCCTGTCAAAGCTGCCAAAAAAAGCACCCCTCATTATAATATCGCCGTCGGTATCATCTGGAAGGACAGTCAGGTACTCATCCAGCAACGCCCGGCAGAAGGCTTGCTGGGCGGCCTATGGGAATTTCCCGGCGGCAAGCAGGAACCCGATGAAGATCTAAAAGAAACCGTCCGGCGTGAAATTGAAGAAGAGCTGGAGATTGAGGTGACGGTCGATGAGCCAATTATCACCGTCAAGCATGCCTACTCGCATTTCAAGATCACCTTGCATGCGTTTCATTGCACATATAAGGGTGGCGCTCCTCAACCCAAAGCCTGCCAGGCATGGCAATGGGTCAGCCCGGATGAGTTGCCCAAGTACGCCTTTCCCAAAGCCAACAAAACGGTTTTGGAAGAAGTCGTTAAAGAGTGGAAAAAAGCAAACTCATCCGTTTAATCTTGCTTGTATGCAGGGCCGTTCCCTCCCCGCCCCCTCCCTATTTAGACTGGGATGGCGGAGCGGATGAGCAGCTTGCAAAGCTCTCGGCTGAAGGCGGGAATATCGGCTGGCGTGCGGGAGGTAACCAGATTGCCATCCACCACCACGGCGGCGTCTTCCCATGTCGCCCCGGCATGAATCAGATCGTGTTTAATCGCCGGGTAGCTGGTCAGCTTGCGCCCGTTCACCACATCCGCCGACGCCAACACCCAGCCGCCATGGCAAATCACACCCACCGGGATCTGTACCTGGGCCTTCATCGCCTTGCGGATAATCTCTAAAGCCGCCTCGTTCATACGGATTTTATCCGGCGCCCAGCCGCCCGGCACCACAATGGCATCCCATGTCTGGTTGACAAACTCTTCGTAGCGGCCATCCGTTTCGACGGGCAAACCGTACTTCCCTTTATAGGTTTTATCGCCCAACCCGGCAATTTTGACTTCCGCGCCACCTTCCTGAAAGCGATAGTAGGGATACAGCAATTCGCGATCCTCAAAATCCGGCCCGGCAAAGATGAGTACTTTTTTGCCTTGAAATTCCATGTCATCACTCCTCTTTCGTTTTGACGCCCTGTATTATACGCCAAATCAAAACGGACGCTGAAACGGACGACACAATCCACGAATAAAAAAGAACCCGCCCAGCAGCTCTATCCCCCGCCCCATCACATAAAAAGCCACTGAACCACCTAGGCCTTCCGCATTCTGGCTGCTAAGCAACACCGAAATAAACTCGCCCAACGCCCACAGAAACGGCGTACCGGCCATCACACCAACGCTCGCACCCAAGGCCACCAACAACGCCAGACGGCGGTTCACCTTATACCGAATCAGCCGCTGCATGAGACGCCCCGCGCCCACACCCAAGGCATAAACCAAAATCAACGCCAACACCGGAAACCCCATCAGGCGAGGCAGCAATCCCATCAGCCACGGATGCAGCCAACCGTAGACAAAGCCAGCCAACAGGGCCAAACACGGGATCACAACATAGTGCCAGCGTTCCACCTGCTCCATATGGCTGGGCCGTTTTTTGGCACACGACGGGCATTTAAAGCCCACCTCGTACATCACCATGCACTTGGGACAGATGGGGCGCTCGCATTCGGTGCAGCGCAGGCGCGTTTCCTCGGCGGGATGAAACGTACAGGGGCGCTTTTCACTATCGACCGGCTGACTCACAATTTTGGAACCTCTCTTTTCTTTTATACAACACTATTTCGCTATTTGGTTTCCAGAGTGTTTCAGGCTACAATCGGGGTATGTTTTTCGTATTGCTCTGCTTAATAGTCGCCACGTTACTTCTAACTGGCCATTCACCCGATTCATACGGCTGGATGATGTTGCTTGGCGCCGGCTGGGTGACGGGCTACCTGGATTGCCGCACCTTTGCCAAGTCCGATCAGGACAGCGACCGCGTGATGCCACCCGATATCCACGAACCCCTGGATAACGACACCCAAACCTTGTAAGCGCCAATCGCATGAAAACCCCAACGGCCATCAAACCAGGCACACTACACCGAATGGCCCGCTTATTCAGAGAGAAGCTGGGCAGCCGGTTTGTATTGGACCGCCCCGAAGAACTGCTAGCCTACGAATGCGACGCCTGCACGCTCATCAAAAGCCCGCCTCAGTTAGTTGTTTTGCCTCGAACGCCCGAAGAGGTTTCGTTGGTGATTCGCACCTGCGTTGAGCAAAACGTGCCCTACACCGCACGCGGCTCTGGAACCGGCCTTTCGGGCGGGGCATTACCGATGGAAGGCGGTGTGCTCATCAGCCTCAACCGAATGGATCGGATTCTGGAAATCGACCCGGACAACCGCACCGCCACCGTTGAGGTCGGTGTCATTAATGCATGGCTGAACGAAGCACTTAAAGCGCACAACCTGTTTTATGCGCCCGATCCCTCGTCTCAGGCGGCGTGCAGCATGGGCGGCAATATTGCGGAAAACGCGGGCGGCATTCATTGCATTAAATATGGCGTCACAACGGATCATATCTTGGCATTGGAAGTGGTGCTGCCCAACGGCGATATCACCTGGCTGGGCGGTAAAACCCGGCACAGCCACGGACCCAACCTGGTCGGCTTGATGGTCGGTTCGGAAGGCACGCTGGGAATCGTCACCAAAGCCATTGTGAAGCTCTTGCCCAAACCACAGAAAGTGCGGGTGTATCTGGCCGCCTTTGATGCCGCGCGAGATGCGGGCGCGGCTGTATCGGCCATCATCCAAAGCGGCTTGATGCCATCGGCGCTGGAGTTTATGGACGCCTTCACGGTGAAAGCCGTTAATCAGGCGTTTCATGTGGGCTTTCCAGAGCAATCAGACGCCGTGCTTCTGATTGAACTGGACGGAGCTGACACGCAGGTTGCGCATGATGAAACCAAACTGAACGCGCTTTTAAATGCGCACCGCGTCACGCAAATTCGCATCGGCGATACCGAAGAAGAACGCAAGGCCCTGTGGGGCGCCCGTAAAGGCGCCGTGGCGGCTTACGGACGGTTTCAACCGGCGTTTTACTTGCACGATTGCGTGATTCCGCGTAGCAAGTTGGTGGACGTGCTCGAAAAAATTAATGAAGTGGCCGGACGTTATCAGATGCTGATCGGCAATGTGTTTCATGCCGGAGACGGCAATTTGCACCCCAATATTTTGTTTGACCCCGATGATACCGAGATGGTTGAACGTGTTTTAAAAGGCGGCGAAGAGATTTTGCACGCTTGTTTAGCCGTCGGTGGCACGCTCAGCGGCGAACATGGCATCGGCATCGAAAAAGCCCAATACATGGGCTTGCAGTTTTCGGAAGCGTCGCTGAACCAGATGAAAGCCATCAAAGCCGTGTTTGATCCGCTGGGCCTCAGCAATCCGCAAAAGATTTTTCCGATGCGCTCCGGTTGCGGCGAAACACACAAAGCCATTGCCCAACCCATGCTGGCAGGAGAACAAGCGCTGTGGATTTGACCCAATGGCAAAACGACGCCGTTGCATCACCCATCGCATTGGCGGGCAAACGTGGCTGGAAACTGTCGCCCCAAACCGCTAGCCAAGTTGCGATTTTATTGCAAGAGGCTCAAACGCATCAACAAAAACTGGCGTTCAACGCGACCGATGCCGCCCAATTGGACTTGCCGCTGTATCTGGACTTGTCCGGCTTAAAACAGGTGCGCCAGTACCCAACGGAAGATTTTATGATTGAGGTGGAAACCGGCATCACGATAGGCGAGTTGGCCGCCATCACCGCACAAAAGCAACAGCAGTTTCCACTGTCTTATCCACCAGAAACATTATTGGCGGATGTGCTGTCCGAAGATCGCCCTGCGTTGGAAACGGGCATTGCCGGTTATCCAAGAGACTACGTGCTAAAAACCGAAATCGCCACCCCCAACGGCCAACTCACCATCAGCGGCGCGGATGTCGTAAAGAACGTCACCGGTTATGATCTCGCCAAGCTGTATGTGGGCAGCCATCATAGCTTTGGCGTCCTCACATCCGTCACCCTCAAGCTAACCGCACTGCCCGCACAGCACGAACACTGGCTATTGGATCTCAACAGCGACAACCAGGCCTACACGCTCAGCCGAGAGCTTCCTAATAGCAGCCTGCCGGTTCGGATGGCCGCGTTGATTCCACACGGCAAAGCGTGGCAAATTTTGGTTGAGCTTGCGGGCGATCCATCGTTGCTGGCCGAGTGCCCGAACGTACTCGCACCGCTCGCCTCGCAACCTCCCAAAAAACTTAGTCCAACCGAGGCGCAGTTGTTAATCGAAAGTCTCCAACGCATTCAGAGCGGACCGAACACCATCCAAACCATCATCGAAGTGGCCTTGCCCTTTGGTCGCTGGCCCTTGTGGGTGGATGCCATCCGGCACAAAGCCGCTTTTGAGCATGTCGATCTGAAAATCCGCCCGCTGGCCGGATTGATTTACATCAGTGCCGATGAGTTCAGCACCTCCCAACTGTGGGAATTGCAAGCCGAAACCGCCAAGCACGAAGGCTTTTTTCAAATAATCCAGATGCCAAACGCCGACCCCACGTTCATTGCCAAATATAATTTGCCACAAGACGCCACCACGCTGCGCTTGCTGAAAGCACTCAAGAACAGCTATGATCCCAAGGGGATTTTGTGGAACTCCCGATTCCCGTTACTGGTTGATAACGTGCGTGATGAAACCACCGAAGCTGCCGCATCTCCAGCTTGAGCTGGACAAACTCAAGTCCTGCATCCATTGCGGCATGTGTTTGCCTGCCTGCCCCACGTATCGCATTACCGGCTCCGAAGCCGAATCGCCCCGTGGACGCCTGTACCTGATGAAAAAAATGCTGGCCGGAGACATTCCGGTGGCGCAAGTGTCACCCCATCTCGATCAATGCCTGGCCTGTCATGGATGCGAAACCGTTTGCCCGTCCGGGGTAGAGTACGGACAAATTCTACTCAGCACGCGCGAGGATTTGGCGCGTCGAAATTTTTTCAGCCTGAAACGCCAATTTAAACGGTTGATGTTTCGCTGGGTGTTGCCCTGGCACGGCTTGTTGGTATTAATGGGCGACTTGCTGCGTTTTTACCAGCGCAGCGGTTTACAAAGCATCATTCGGGCAACCGGCTTGCTGAAACTGATTCCACCATTTGAAACTCAGGAAAAATTACTGCCCACACTGCCACAAAGAAAAGCACTCGAACCCGGCATGTCGTTTGGCAACCCCAACGGGGAATCTGTCGCTTTGATGGTGGGCTGCGTGATGGATATTTTCTACAACCCGGTGCATTGGGATACGATTGAGGTGCTGGTTGCCAACGGCTATCACGTGCACATTCCGCAGATGCCCTGTTGCGGCGCATTGGCGCACCATGCAGGCGAAACTGATATCACGCGCACACTCGCCAAACGCAACATCGATACCATCTTGCAACTCAACCCGCGCTGGGTGGTGATCAACTCGGCCGGTTGCGGATCGAGCATGAAAGAGTACTCGCATCTATTGGCCGACAACCCAACCTATGTGGAAAAAGCCCGTCAATTCAGCGAAAAAGTGGTGGACGTGATGGAGTTGCTATCCAAAAAACCACTGGCCCCATTCAAAAACAAACTGCAGGAAAAAATCACGTATCACGCGGCCTGCCATTTGCATCACGTGCAAAAAATCAAAGACGAGCCTATCGAACTGCTCTCGCAAGTGCCCGGCTTAAAGCTGGTGCCCTTGCCGGACATGGATGTGTGCTGCGGCAGCGCGGGCATTTATAACGTGGAACATCCCGAGTTGAGTGGTGATTTACTGACTGCTAAAATGAAAAACATCCAGCCGCTGTATCGAAACAAAGGGGTGACTACCGTGGTAACCGGCAACCCGGGTTGCATGCTACAGTTGCAAAAAGGCATTGCGGACGCCAACCTGCCGATGCAAGTGCAGCATCCCATTTCTGTCTTGGCCGCCGCCTATCGAGATCATCAGGAGACACCATGAAACCGGGCTTGACTGTTGGACATTGCTACGAGTTTTCGCTCACGGTGCGCGAGGAGATGAAAGCGCAATTTGATGCGCATATTGTGCATCCGTTGTATTCAACCGCCGCCATGATTACACACATGGAATGGGCCGCACGCCAGCATATTTTGCCATATCTGGAAACCGATGAAGAAGGCGTGGGCTATCACATTGATGTGAAACACCTCAAGCCAACGCCCATCGGCGCCACCGTTCGTATTCGTTCCACCGTGACGCACATCGAACCCCGACGTGTGACCAGCCTGGTGGAGGCGTGGAACGAAACCGAAAAAATCGGCGAAGGTTCTCTCACCCAGGCATTGGTGCCTGTGGAAAAAATATACGCACATTTCGATCAAGCACTTCCTGCGCCTGCATCTCTGCAAAACGGCTCGAAAGAAACCGGCTTTTCGCTGGAAATCCTCAAATGGGAAACCGGGGGCCTGGCTTGCACCCGTTACGATGAATGGCTGATTTGCCGCTTGAACGTAAATCAAAAAATTACCGAAGGGGCTTTTCTGCTGCGTTATGAAATTGAGGAATGGATTGACGCCATGCACGCTTTGGCAGCAGGCCAACAATCCTTGTTTCAATCCGATTTTCTGGAGCCGGTGCTGAACGTGTGCATTGAAGGCACCGAGCCGGGCGAGTTTCAAGCCAAACTGGTCATCACCAATCCAAACAGCAAGGACGACGAGACTCCTACCGGGGCCCTCAAGCTCGATCTCTCCAAAAGCAAACTCCAACAGTTTGCCGACCAACTCGCCCGCCAGCTCGTCGGCTTCCCCAGCAAGCAATAGCAGTCCCATTGTCGGCATCGTGTTTTTGATGCACAATTTGGGAAGAGACAAAGATACTATCCAATTTTTTGAAGAGAGAGGCATATCATGGCAAAAACCGTGGCCAAACTGATTGCGCTATACAACGTCCCTGAAGCCGATCAGGCATTATTCGACAAGCAATACTTTGAAACCCATGTGCCACTCGTCAAAAAAATGCCGGGCCTGCGCGGCATCGAAATCTGCAAAAAACCCAAAAACGTGATGGGTGGGCAAAGCCCCTATTACTTGATTGCAACACTGCTCTTTGATGACATCCCCGCTCTCAAAGCAGGCTTGGGTTCACCTGAAGGCCAGGAAGCCGGCAACAATATCATGAGCTTTGCTTCTAATTACATCACGATGCTGTCATCTGAAGTGGAAATCACTGAAGGGGCGTTTGTATGACCCAACAAAAACTGACCGGAAACACGCATCCGGGCATTGCCGCCAAACCGGCCGACAGCTTTGGCTTTGAAATGATTCTGTACGAAAAGGTCAACGGTCGCGCCAAAATCACGATCAACCGGCCTGAAGTGTATAACGCGTTTAATTTTCAGGCGTTTAAAGAAATGACGCGCGCCGTGGAAGACGCCAGTTGGGATGACAGCGTGGGTGTCTTGATTTTAACCGGTGCGGGCGAAAAAGCCTTCTGCACGGGTGCCGATATGAAAGAACAAAACGCCTATTTTGGCGAACATCCACGCGACTATTGGAAATGGATGGGCGGCTTTCTCGATCTGCATGAAAAGCTCCGCAATCTCGGAAAACCGAGTATTGCCCGGCTCAACGGGATTGTTGTGGGTGGCGGCAACGAGTTGAACATGGCCTGCGACTTGGCCATTGCCGCCGATGACATTTACATCCGGCAGGTGGGCACCGCGCATGGTTCGGTGGCTGCCGCAGGCGCTACACAATGGTTGCCGCTCATTGTCGGCGATAGAAGAGCGCGTGAAATTTTGCTGCTCTGCGAAGAAATTCCGGTAGCCAAAGCGCTGGAATGGGGCCTGGTCAATCAAGTGGTACCGCGCACCAAGCTGGATGAAGCCGTTGAAGCCATGGCCGATAAACTACTGGCCAAACTGCCGGAATGCACCCGTTACACCAAGCAGCAACTTAATTTCTGGCGCGATTTTTCGTGGGGCATGACGATTAATCATGCGCGCGACTGGCTGACCGTGCATGCGGGCAGCATCGAAGCCATTGAGGGCAGCCGGGCGTTTGTCGAGAAACGCAAGCCGGATTACGCGGCGATTCGCAAAGGGAATTTGTCATGAGCGCAACCAAAACAGACTATCAATACATTCTGGTCAGCCGCGAGGAACGCGTTGGAATCGTTCAGCTCAATCGCCCGGACGCCTTGAACGCACTCAGCCCGGATTTGATGAAAGAGCTGGTGGATGCGCTGGAAGCGTTTGACAGTGACGACCACATTGGCTGCATAGTGCTAACGGGCGGTCCAAAAGTGTTTGCCGCCGGGGCGGATATCAAGCGCATGGCGGAAGCCTCGGCGGTTGAGATGTTATTGATCGATCAACTCGCCCGCTGGGATCGCATTCGCAAATTGCACAAACCCGTGGTTGCCGCCATCAATGGCTACGCACTGGGCGGTGGTTGTGAACTGGCGATGATGTGCGACATGATTATCGCTGGTGAAAACGCAAAATTTGGTCAGCCGGAAATCAACATTGGCGTGATTCCGGGTGCGGGCGGCACCCAGCGACTGACGCGCGCCGTCGGCAAAGCCCGCGCCATGGAACTGATTTTGACCGGACGTCCGTTTTCCGCGCAAGAAGCCTATGAAATGGGGCTGATTACCAAAGTGGTTCCGCCGGAACTGACCATTGACGAAGCCAAGCAACTCGCTAAAACCATTTCAGAAAAACCGGCCATTGCGGTGCGCTTGGCCAAAGAAGCCGTTTTGAAAGCCTTTGACACCACCATTGAGGGCGGGCTGGATTACGAGCGCAAACTCTTTTACCTGCTGTTTGCCTCCACCGATCAAAAAGAAGGCATGCATGCTTTTATGGAAAAACGCACCGCCGTTTGGCAGAACCAGTAAGTAAAATCGAGAGGGATTTTCAGCATGGCCTACGAATTTTTACTCGTTGATCTTAAAGACGGCATGCTGACGATTACTCTCAATCGGCCAGACAATCTCAACGCGTTCAACGACGAGATGAGCTTTGAGTTGCAAAAAGCGTTGAAAGACGCCGAGAAAGACAAAGCCGTGCGTTGCCTGATTCTCACCGGTGCCGGGCGGGGCTTTTCCGCCGGGCAAGACTTAAAAAGCCGCAGCATCGCCAGCGAGAACGGTAGCGTGCCGCATCTCGGAGAATCCATTCGCAAGCGCTACGCGCCGATTGTCT
>CAZXUP010000035.1:0-4052 GCA_964643815.1 uncultured Vampirovibrionales bacterium | reverse complement strand
GTCTCGAAACTGCGCAGCATCGAGAAACCGGTGATTGCGCTGGTAAATGGCGTGGCTGCCGGAGCCGGAGCCAGTATCGCCTTTGCCTGCGATATGCGCATTGCGGTGAAAGACGCCAAATTCATTCAGGCGTTTGTGAAGGTCGGCCTGATCCCGGATAGCGGCGCCTGCTGGCTGCTGCCTCGACTGATTGGCTACGGACGCGCCATGGATTTGGCCCTGACAGGCGATAGCATTGACGCAGACACGGCTTACCAATGGGGCTTGGTGAATTGCGTCAAAGACACCCCAGAAGAAGCCCTAGTCGCTGCCCACGAATTGGCCAAGCGCTTTGCAGACGGCCCAACCACTGCCATTGGGTTGATGAAGCGCGCCATGAACAAGGCTATGACCACGGATTTTGATACTTACCTGGAGTACGAAGCCAGCATTCAGGAGATTGCCGGACACACCAGCGACTACAAAGAAGGTGTGGCTGCCTTTATGGAAAAGCGCCCCGCCCAGTTTACCGGCAGCTAGGTCAACCTACTCCATCAACTGGGTGCCACAACCTTCGCAAAAGCGGGGGCTCAGGTTTTTACCCAACATTTTGTTGCAGCCAGGGCAGCGCCAATTGAACGCCATCAGCACCGCAATGATGAGCACAACGCCGCCAACCAGGATAATCCCCGCATCACGGCTTGGAAACAGCCGGGCCAGACCACCCATGGAAAAAAGCAGGGCCAAAGCGGCCAAAGTGAGGCCAATCTGGCGGATTCGACGCCGCTTGAAACTTTCCAGGGTGTTTTGCTTGTCAAAATCATTCATTCCACCAGCATACCCAATCTTGAAGCCCGTCATATCAGCCTGACGGAGGATTTCAGCAGTGATCCGAGGCAAATCAGGCCACTTGGAGGCAGGCTTAAAATCGGCCCCGGCTTGGGCTACAATAGAAGGTAATAGGAATCAGTTCAGTATGGAGGGGCGCACACTATGGTAACCGCCGATAAATTCGCCGAGGCTGTGCAGAACGGTAAGCAAGTCGAAGCAACGGACGAAATGAGCGATGAATACCGGGAAGCGCTCATCAACCTGATGATGCAGCAAGCCGACTCCGAGTTGTCCGGAGCCTATGGCTATGTCCCCTGGATTGAAAAAGCGCCCAACATCCACGAAAAATTACTCGTCGCGCAAATTGTCAAAGACGAAATCAACCATGCCTATCGCATGAACAAGCTGTTATCCGATTTGGGCATTGATGTGGACGAACGGATTACGCAATTTGAACTCGGCATGCGCCTCAGTGACAGCAACGCCAATATCGGCGCCACACGCAAAGCAACCGACAAACGCGTCAATATTTTCTACTACCCCATCGATACCTGGACCGACTTCATCATGTTCAACTTCTGCATGGATCGCGGGGCGGGACACCAGTTGGAGGATTCTCTGACTTGTAGCTACGCCCCTTGGGCACGGACTGTTGCCGGTATTTTTAAAGAGGAAATGATGCACGTGAATCATGGCGATACCTGGGTGCAAAAGCTCGCCAGTGATCCAAAAACCAAAGACGAAGTGCAGGCCGCGCTGAACAAGTGGTATCCGCGCACGATGAATATTTTCGGACGCCCGAACTCCTCCAAAAACGTGCTGTACCGCAAGCTGGGCCTCAAGCACCGCGATAACGAAGAAGTCCGCCAGGCGTTCAAGGCCGATATCGAAAAGGCCCTGGAAGGCACCGGCTTGACGTTGCCAACGTGGACGCCCGAATACGACGAGGCCGTTTAAAATAGATGTATATGGTTGGTAGAGTGGCCCTTTTTGAATGACCCTCATCTTTAAGACCGTTGGCGTTCTCGGATCAGAACCTGGTTATAACGCGCCGCTTCACCAACTGATGGAGGCTGAATATGCCATCCTTTAAACAAATTGGGATTTTGGGAAGCGGCACGATGGGGGCAGGCATCGCGCAAGCGAGCGCGCAAGCAGGCTATGTGGCGCTGCTGTACGATATCGAACAATCATTTTTAGATGTTGCCGCCCAACGCATTGAAGAGAGCCTGCAAAAAGCGGTTGAAAAAGAAAAACTAACCGCCCAAGAGAAAGACGCCGCCCTGAAACGGCTTTCGTATCATACAAAGCTGAAAGCGTTCAAAGATTGTGACTTGGTGATTGAGGCGGTTCCGGAAAATTTGGAACTTAAAAAGCAATTGTTTGCAGAGCTGGATGGCCTGTGCAAACCGGAAACGATTCTGGCCAGCAACACATCCTCGCTCAGCATTACCGCCCTGGGTGGCGCAACGCAGCGCCCGCAGCAGGTTGCCGGGCTGCATTTTTTCAACCCGGTTGCGCTGATGCGTCTGGTTGAAGTGATTAAAGGGCATCGCACCTCGGATGACACGGTAAGCGTATTGGCCGCATTTGCAGAATCACTGGGGAAAAATCCGGTGATCGCACAAGACACACCGGGCTTTATCGTCAACCGCGTTGCGCGACCGTTTTATGGCGAGGCGCTTAAAATGCTGGGCGAGCAAGGCGGCAACGCCAAGATGCTCCGCACGATTGACGCCGTGATGAAAGAAGCGGGCGGCTTTAAAATGGGGCCGTTTGAACTGATGGACTTGATTGGGATTGATGTCAATTTTGCCGTTACCCAATCGGTGTGGAACGCGTATTTTCAAGTCTCCCGCTATCGCCCGCACCCCATCCAGCGCAAGATGGTGGAGGCCGGTTTACTCGGCAAAAAAACGGGCGAAGGCTTCTACAAATATGAGTAATCCATCGCAAGACAGCGTTCTGATTCTGGGCGACCCAATGGATCCGATGGTCTTGCAATGGCGCGATTACTGCGAGAACGTTGACATCCCGACCACCCTCTATGTCGACCCGGATCAAACCTCGACATCCTTGGGAGAACCATATACGGTGCTGATTAATACCCATGTCGAAATCCCTTTCTTTCATTTGCTGCATTTGCCGGACAGTTTAAACGAAGCGCTGGTCGAAAACCCGCTCATCCTCAACAATTGCCTCTCCGAGACGCCCACCGGCACCGCCGCCGAAATTGAGGAACCCCGGTATCTGGTCGGCTTTAGCGGGATTGGCCTGTACACCGGAAACCCGGTCATCGAAATTGCCAAAGCCGAGCAAGCCGATCCACTGGCCACACAGTTGGCGCATCGTTTTTTGGGGTCTTTGGGCCTGCGGGCCATTGAAGTGCCTGAAATCCCTGGCCTGGTGCTAGGCCGAATTTTGGCCATGCTCGTGAATGAAGCCACATCGGGCCTGATGGAAGGCGTGGCCAGCGCCGAAGACATTGATGCCGCGATGAAGTTGGGCACAAACTACCCGCATGGGCCACTGGCTTGGGCCGATTACGTGGGATTAGACGTTATTCTGGCCATCCTGCACCATCTGGAAGACGAATACGGCAAAGATCGCTATTGCCCCATGCCGTTGCTGAAGCACAAAGTGGACGCCGGCAAGCTGGGCCGCAAGAGCGGCGAGGGATTTTACTCCTACCACCCCGAAGCCCTCTTACGCTAAGATAGGCTATACACGCGCGTTGAAGAAGTTTTGAAGGAAGAGAGGGACGTGATGGCACCCGAAAGAACCGCCGTTATCGTCGATGCAATTCGGACTCCGATTGGCCGCTACAACGGCATTTTCAAGGATATCCGCCCGGATGACCTGTGCGCACTGACTATTCGGGAGATTTTGAAGCGCAACCCCAAACTCAACCCGGCGGAAATCGAGGATGTTTTGGTCGGCTGCGCCAACCAGGCGGGTGAAGACAACCGCAACGTGGCCCGAATGGCTGTTTTATTGGCAGGCTTACCCGTCTCCGTCGGCGGTGGCACCGTCAACCGCCTGTGCGGCTCCGGCCTGATGGCGGTCAATAACGCCGCCCATGCCATCCTGGCTGGGGAAGCGGAGATTTATCTGGCGGGCGGCGTGGAGAGCATGACCCGCGCGCCTTTTGTCATGGCCAAGGCCACTGAGGCCTTTTCGCGGCAAGCGGAAATCTATGACACCACCATCGGCTGGCGCTTTACCAACCCCAAGCTGGCCGA
>CAZXUP010000034.1:12934-15091 GCA_964643815.1 uncultured Vampirovibrionales bacterium | reverse complement strand
CCCGCGCATCCGTTAAGGTGCGGCGCAGGTAGGCCTGCAAGACAATCCCCACATTGTCGAAACGCTCTCGTAAGCGCAGATAAATCGCGATGGTGTCGCTGGTGCAGGCCGAATCCTCCATGTCAATCCGCACAAAATTGCCGTGCTTGGCCGCATTGGCTACCAGGGCCGTCATAATCTCAAAGCACAGCGCCTTGTCCAGCAGCAGGCCCATCTGGCTTAGCTTGACGGAGATGTTGGCGTCCAGCTTTTCGCAGGCCGCCCGAGAGTATCACGAGATTCTGGCGGCCTGCAAGGCCTCGTCCTTGTGATGGATAAACTCGCCCAGGACGTCCACGGTGGCCAGCATCCCCGCCTCATTAAAACGGCGCACGGTGGCCAGCATCTCGTCCATCGTTTCGCCCGCCACATAACGCCGCGCAAAACGCTTGACCAGCGCCTTGGGCGCGAGAGGCAACACCATCACCACCAACTTGTCCAGAAAACTCACAGGTTTCAATCCTATCAGGAGTTTCAGTCTCTTTTTTCATCATACCTGAAAGGGGGCGTTTGCGGTGAATGCTCCTGTGTTGGCTGCTGGGACAGGGAATGATTATTACGGGTTTGCAATATTTGTTTAAAGTTCTCCCGCTCGGTGTCGAATGCATTCTCGGAAAGCATCTTAAAGTAACCGACAGCTTGGTAATTGAGCGGGAAAGTAATCGTATGGCCACCCAAAAACGCTGGTACGACGTTGATCAGAAACTCAGCAAGGTTGTACATGCCATGGAATTTATGAACGAGGAAAGCCAGCAGCGCTTTGCGGGCAAACTGTTGGAGTTAAGCCAGGAGTTTTTGCGCGATCTGGGCGGAACGGACTATATTGAGACGCTGGATGCGCAGAAAAGAGAAGGCATCAGTAAATCCCGGGCGAAAAAACGCTGGTACGACCGCTACGAAAGCTTGCACACGGCGTTTAACAATCTGTACGCCCTGGATAACGATTCCCGGCGCTTTATTGCAACGCAACTGGTAACTCCTATCCAGATTGTGGAAGGCTATGAGAAGCATTGCAAACGGGAAGGCAAGGAGCCGGATATCCGTGTGATTGAAGAGGTTCTGCGCAGCGCCTTTACACAAGGGCAAGAGCGAACCAGGAGATTGTATTCGCTCTATCTTAACGAATTTAAGGATGAGCTGGACAGCCACAACCGGCAGCAGCGCAAAAAACTGGAAACACAGGAAGAACCCGGCCTTTGGACGTTGCTGTTGCAAAGCCTGCACAGTGTGCTGATTTAGGCCACCGCTGGAATGATTACTGTTTTGCAACACGAACCCTTTAGTTTTTGGTGAATCGGTCGAGAATATCTTTGAGAAAATGTTTGGTTTAATGGACAAGTTGTGAAGAGGCCGTAGTAATGGCAGTACAAAAACGCTGGTACGATACCGATCAACGACTGAGTGTCGTCGTGCATACGATGGAAGCGATGAATGTTGAAAGCCAGCAGCGCTTTGCGAATAAGCTGCTGGAGCTGAGTGAAGAGTTGCTACACGAACTGGGTGGACAAGAGTATATCCAGACCCTGGATGAACGCAAAGTGGAGGGTCTGAGTAAATCCCAGGCTAAAAAGCGCTGGTATGACGCTTATGAAACACTGCATCGGGCGTTCAATAACCTTTACACCCTGGATGGCGATTCTCGCCGTTATATCGCCACGCAACTGGTCATTCCCATCCAGATTGTGGAAGGCTATGAAAAACACTGCAAGCGAGAGCGCAAGGAGCCGGACGCCCGCGTTGTCGAGGAAATTCTGAGAAGTTGCTTTACGCAAGGACAAGAGCGAACCAAGAGATTATACTCGCTGTATCTCAATGACTTTTCCAGGGAGCTGGAAGCCCATAAGCAGCAACAAAAAGCCAAGCAACAACAATTCGGCAACGAAGGGGACGGCTTATGGTCGCAGTTGTTGGGCAACCTGCAAAAAGCTCTTGCTTAACGGGCAGAAGTGGCGGGGACGCGGGGCGACAGTTGGCTGATTGGCGTCATCGGGCTGGTAATAAAGCCGTTCTTGTAGCGTTTGACCCTGGAAACCTGCTTGCGCTGCTCATCAATCGTGTTGTTGTAGTGGATAATCCCCATGCCGCCCAGCAAGGCCATATCGGGCAGTCCTTTCGGGG
>CAZXUP010000034.1:5818-12924 GCA_964643815.1 uncultured Vampirovibrionales bacterium | reverse complement strand
GCGGGTGATGGGGAATTGAGGGGGGGGGTATCACAAAATCCGGTGTAATCAGCTAAAAAACAAAAGAGATGAAAGATTGCCAACAAAATGGCACAAGAATCTCTTTAGCGGCTTTAGTGTGGGTACTTGATCCAATTTTGAGGTTGATTTTATGCAGGCCCGTCTCGCTTTTGCAGGCTCCGTCCTAGCTATCGCAAACCGCTCGGCTTTTCCGGCAGCGGGAGCCAAAGCTCTGGCACCATCCCAGGCTGACCGGGTCACGTTTGGCAGCAAGCCGGATAAAACGCTTGCCGAACTGGAAAAGCGAATTGAGATGATCGCTGAAGAGCAGCTAAAGCCCAATATGGCAGCTTCGGCAAAACAAGGCGTGCTCCAAATGCTGGAAGATCTATCCCCTCAGATGCGACAGGCCTTGCTTGAAAAAGGTTGGGGCACCCGGCTTTGTCCGAACTTTCTCGATGCGTTTCGTACAGAAGAAGACTTGCTCAAGTGGTTTGGGAGACTATCGAACGGACTTTCTAACGGCGAAGAAAAAGTGCAGCAACATCTTGTCGAGCTGCGCCAAGATCCACTCCTAACAGAAAAGTTTGGGCGGATGATAAACCGCTTCAAAAACCAACATCCTCAACACCCCGTCGTGGAAGCGCTAAGCACACGCAACGGCGCTGCACTGTCCGACAACGATCTTAAAATCTATACGCTACTATCACTCCTGGCGGATAAACAGTCTCAGGATCCTCACTTCGCTCCCGCACTAAAGCAAATCGTTTTCCCACTGGAAAACGCATTCGCAAAAAAGCTCTATAAAAAAGCAGGCAACAATAGCATTGCCTGGTTTGAATCTATCATCCGCCATGAAACAAGTCATTTTATTGACGAGACATTTGGACAAGATGGCAGCAAGCAACTGATTTCAAACTCCAAAGCGTTTCAGGAATGCGTGCTAAAAGACAAAGCCCGCGCAGAAGCGTTAAAGATATGGCCGACGTTCAACCAGAAGATTGCCGACGGGCCTCTCAAAAATGAGGGCCTCTTGCGCCACTACTTTTCACCTGAGTTGAGCATGGATGCCAATACAACGAGACCTGAAGATAAGCAGAGGCGTGAAAAAGCCTTTAAAGAGGCATTTGCCGAAACATTGTCAGCTTTGAGAGGTGGTGGTGCTGTTAACCCAAAGAGGGTGCTCGATATTTATCCATCGGCAGCGCAATGGATTGAGACAGAAGTATTGAACCGCTACGGCATGACCCGAACCACTGAGGTAAGCCCCCTATATGAATCCCCAAAAAACAACTTCCTGGCCTGGATTTTTAGACACTAGCGCAACTTATCTTCTTAGTCTGGACCTGCCAACAGTTTTTCGTCTAAAGCCATCCGTTTCCCATTCGTTTTTACACTATAATAGGCCCGATTGAGAAAACTGAGGGAGGGAAGTTGCGTGATCGCTTTGACAGGCTCAGCGGGCTGAGGACGCCGGGATGCGGGCCGAAAGGCGATCAATCGGTGTCATCGGGCTGCCGGGGCCGTTGGCCGGACGCAGACCCAGCTCATCCTGCGCCAAAATAATGCGGTGGATCTGGCTGGTGCCCTCGTACAGGTTCAGCACGCGCGCATCGCGGTAGTAACGCGCCGCCGGGTATTCCTCCGAGAAGCCGTAGCCGCCGAAGATCTGAACCGCGCTGTTGGAAGCCCGGATGGCGGCCTCAGAGCAAAACAGCTTGGCCATTGAGGTTTCCCGTGTGTTGCGCACGCCCTTGTCTTTCAAGTCGGCGGCATGCAGCACCAAAAAGCGTCCAGCTTCGCAGTCGGCGGCCATATCGGCAATCATCTGCTGAATCATCTGGAACTCGCCAATCTTCTGGCCGAATGCCTCGCGCTCCATCGCGTATTTGGTCGAAATATCAATACACGCCTGGCTGACCCCCACCGAACCGGCGGCCACCGAGAAGCGCCCCTGATCCAGGCAGTACATGGCCACTTTAAAGCCTTCGCCGTATTTGCCCAGCATTTGCGATTTATGCACCTGCACGTTATCCATAAACAACTCGGAGGTGACGGAGGCCCGCAAGCCCAGCTTGGGCTTGATTTCCCGGGTGCTGAAGCCGGGGGTGTCGGTTTCGACTAAAAAGGCGCAAATGCCCTTGTGGCCCTTGGATTTGTCCGTTTGTGCGATAATCAGCGCCACTTGCGAGATGCAGCCGTTGGAAATCCAGGTTTTCTGGCCGTTGAGTACGTAATAATCGCCATCTTCGGTAGCCATGGTTTGTTGATTTCCGGCGTCACTGCCCGCGTTGGGTTCGGTCAGGCCAAAGCAGCCGATGATTTCTCCCGAGGCCATTTTGGGTAGGTATTTTTCTTTCTGTTCTTCGGTGCCAAATTCCAGAATCGGCTTTTCCACCAACGAAATCTGCACCGAAAACAGCGTGCGGGTAGACGAGCAGACTCGCGCAATTTCTTCGGTCATCAGCGCATACGAGATGTGATCGATGCTTTGGCCGCCGTATTTTTCGGGCAAAATGGCGCCTAAAAAGCCCTGGTCGGCAATCTTTTTCAGCAAGTCAAAGTCAAATTTCTCAGCCTGATCGTTGCGCGCGGCCACCGGTGCAATCTCCGAGTCTGCAAAGTCCTTGGCCCATTGCCAAATCTGCCGCTGCTCATCGGTCAATTCAAAGTTCATTGCTGCCCGTCCCTTTCCAACCATAATCACTATGCATGTATTATACGCCAAAACCGCCCACCATGCGGTAGAACACTACGAAGCCGCACTCTCCTCAATCTGGAGGAGGAAAGGCCCTTTTACTTCCGTTACGCTGAAAGTGGTTCATTGCGAGACGAGTAAAGAAGGTGCGTTGTATGGATCTCTCCACCATTGTGGGTTTAAGCCTTGGGCTGGTCATTCTGGTTGCGGCTCTCATCCTGGGCCATGTGCCACTGGAAACCCTGCTGAACCCGGAAGCGTTGCTGATTGTCTTTGGCGGCACGTTCACCGCCACCATTGTCAGCTTTAACCAAAGCACTTTGTTACGCACCATTGATGCCTTGCGCGGCGGCAGTCCGGAAAGCCGCCTGGAGACCCAGGGCACCGTGGCTTATGTGATGGACGTGGTGATGTTTGTGCGGGATGAAGGGATTTTGGCCTTGCAGCCCATTATCGATAGCATCGAAATTCCCTTCTTTCGCAAGGGTTTGGGCCTGGTGCTGGATAACCGCTCCGAAAAGTTTGTCCGCGACAGCCTTTCGACGGAACTGGAAGTGATTTATCGCGATACGATGGATTATGCGCGGGTGTTTGAAACCGCGGGCGGCTTTGCGCCCACCATGGGGATTATCGGCGCCGTCATCGGCTTGATTTATACGGTTCAGGCGTTTCACGATCCGGCCTTGCTTGGCAAAGGCGTTGCCAGTGCCTTCAGTGCCACTCTGTATGGGGTCGCCTTGTCCAACCTGTTTTTGCTGCCATTGGCGGGCAAGCTGCGCCAGCGCGCTCGGGATGAATGGTTTATCCGCACCTTGTTGCTCGAAGCCATTCTCAGCATTCGCTCCGGTGAGCATCCGATGCTGATTGAAGAGCGCCTGAACGCCTTCAGATCGGCTTCTTCCGAAGATGATGCAGCGGTTGCGAGAGCGAGAAAACCGTATGCCAGCGGCAAGAATGCAACGGCCTCCGTTCTGCCCGCCAGCGCGGTGCTGGAAGAAGACTTTCTCTACGTAGACGGCTTTGATGACCTGGCGAGAAGATAAGGCGAGCAGGGGACCCCATGACGCAAAAACCGGTGCAAAAGCCAGCGCAAAACGACGCTCAGGAGGCATCGCCCTCCCAAAGCCTGTTCCAAAAGCTGGAAAAGCTGGAGCAGGAAACATCCGGCAGTGCCCACACGGGTCATAATCGATGGATGGTGCCGTATGCCGACTTGCTGACGTTGCTTTTGGGTCTGTTTCTGGTGTTGATGACGGCGACTCAGGCTGAAACCGCTGCCCAGACCAAAGCACAAGCGCCTGCTCAAAGCCAACTGGAAGCTGATGCCGAGCAACTCGCCAATCCCATGTCTCCGACGGAAACGGCCCTGGCAGACAAGTTGCAGACGCAATTAAAAGACGAACTGAATTTAAAGGGTGTTGAAATCCACCAGCAGGAGCGTGGCGTGGTGATTTCGCTGAAGGATAGCATCCTGTTTGCGCCGGGCAAAGCCGAGCTTTCCCCGCAGGCGCTTCAGACGCTCGACCGTCTGACAGATGAGCTGCGTGTTGCCTTGGGGCCGGAGGCTCGTCCAGTCAGAGTAGAAGGGCATACTGACAACACCCCCATTCAAACGTCTCAATTCCCGTCTAATTGGGAGCTTTCAACCGCTCGTGCCACCAATATCGTTCGCTATCTTGTAGCAGAGCGGCAGTTTTCTCCAGAAATGCTTTCGGCGGCGGGTTATGGAGAGTTTAAGCCGGTTTCTGATAATTCCACCATTGAAGGGAAACAAAAAAACCGGCGAGTCGATATAGTGATATTGAATAGCAATACGGCGAAACAAGAGCCGCCGACATTGCCCGCCCCAACGCGTTGAGGAAAGAAGCCAAGAGGATTCTCCGTCATGGCCAGACCCACCAAGCCCAAAGATTTGAAACCGAAAGCCGAAGGCGAGCTTGCGGCGCTGCCTGCCCCGGCGGCTGGCGGCGGCGCACCGGCGTTCGATATTAAATACATTGTCCTGGTCGTGGTGGCGATTGTTGGCTGTGTGCTGGGTTCCGCCGGATCATCCTACGTGATGGGGACTATGTTTATCATGCCGGAAATCGCTAAAATGGGCTCGCATGCGCCTGCTGCCGACGGGGACCATGACGGGGCAAGTGGCGCGGGAAATACCATCGGCATGAATCTGGAACTGGACGAGTTTACGGTCAACCTGAAACCCGATCCTCAAATTGGCGGCAACCAGTATCTGCGGGCCAAAATGGCGTTGAATGTGAAAGTGCCGAAAGAAGAGAATTGCTACCTGCAAGAGCACCACGCCCAGGCCATTCCGACGCATGTGCAGGGCGGTAAGATCGTGGGTGCGGCGGCGCCGGTGGATAGAACCACGATTGCCAGCGGAGGAGCGCCAGCTGCTCTGACCTGCGAGCAGATTTTCAAGAACAACATGTCCAAGTATGTTCCGACCATCCGCGATGTCATCAACGCGTCGCTGATGAAACGGACGGCCAGCTCACTGGCGTCGCTCGAAGGCCAGGAAGCGCTCAAGGACGATATCAAGGAGCAGTTAAGCCAACTGATGGCGCCCAGCTACGAAATCAGCCGCGTCAACTTCGAAGATTTCATTATCCAAAGGTAGATCAGTTTTTATAGCAGGGCCTGTTCCTGCCCTGCACCGACCCTGGTCTAAAAAATGATTAAACGGGAAAAATAGATTCAGAGATCGAGAGAGAACACCCCCAATGTTGTCACAGGAAGAAATCGATAGTCTACTATCCTCCTTGTCGGTTGGTTTGGATCAACCCCTGAACAGCGACGAGGGCTTGGGGGGCGAAGATGTCGTTTACGAAAAACGCAACTACAAGCTTTATAATTTCCGCCGTCCCGATAAATTTTCCAAAGATCATCTGCGCGCCCTGCAAACCATTCACGAAAGTTTTGCCCGCCAGCTAGGGTTGGTGATGACCGCGTACTTGCGGATGACCGTTGAAATTGATGTGGTGTCCGTAGACCAGCTCACCTACGACGAATTTGTCCGTTCCATGCCAAGCCCGATGACGGTGTCCATTCTCGAACTGGATCCGTTGCCCGGACAGGTGTTGATGGGGTTGGGATATGAGGTGACTTCCAGCGTGATTGATCGCATGCTGGGCGGGCCTGGGCTGGCCGAAGTCAAGGCGCGGGAGTTGACCGATATCGAGCAGTCGCTTATTCGACGGGTGATTGATCGCGCGATTGTGTCGCTGGAAGAAGCGTGGCGTTCGATGATGAACGTCAACGCCAGCATGGTGGGGCTGGAAGAAAGTTATGCGCTCATTCAGGTGGCGACGCCGGGTGAGATTGTCGCGTTGATTACGTTTGAAGTGAACCTGGGTAACAAGAATTCGGGCCTGATCAGTTTGTGTATTCCGTATCCCGTATTGGAAGGGGTCATCAGCCAACTGAGCGCCCAGCATATTTTCCACCGTCAGCAGGCGCACATTCCGTTTGAAGAACAGGAAAAAATCCTGAAGAAACTGAATTACGCCAAAATACCGATTCAGGTGTTGTTGGGCGGCACTTCCATTGCGGTGCGAGATTTGCTGGATCTGGCGGTTGGCGATGTCATCAAGCTGGATCGCATGGCCAAGGACAACATGCTGACCTGCGTCAACGGACGCCCCAAGTTTTACTGCCGCCCCGGCAAGCTGAAAGACAAGCTGGCCGTGTATGTGGTGGAAGATGTAGATGATGAAGAATCAATAGAAGGATTTGGCATCCATGAGTAATGAGAATGAAGAATCGCTCCTGAACGGGACTCTCTCCAAAGAGGAGCGCGATACCATCAGTGAGATGACTAATATCGCCATGGGTGCGGCGGCGTCCACGTTGGGCGTTTTGCTCGGACAAGAAGTAGAGATTACCACGCCCGGCATCGCCGAATATTCCAGCCTGGCGGAAATGGATATTCCGTTTGGCGATGACCCCAAAGTGCTTATCAAGGTTCAGTACATCAAAGGGCTGTCGGCGGTCAGCGGCGTTATTCTTAAAAGCAAGGATGCCTGCAAGCTGGCGGATATGATGCTGGGGAATACCGGCGAACCCGGCACCGAACTGAGCGAGCTTCAACTGGGCGCTGTGGGTGAGCTGATGACCCAGATAATGAATTCCGCCGCGACGGGTCTGGCATCCATCATCCATGAGACGGTTGAAATCAGCACGCCGGAAGTGATTGTGTACACCAGTGATGCCCTGGTCGAAGCGCTGCCCCAGGTGTTGATGGAGGCATACACCACCAGCGCCATGCAAATCAAAATCGGCAGTGAAGCGCCGATTGATTTGATGGAATTGCGGGTGGTTGCGGAATCGAAAGTTCAGATCGACCGCTTCATGTCGGTTGAGCCGGACGCGGCGCAAATGCCGGGTGTGGTTAAAGGTGGCTCTT
>CAZXUP010000034.1:0-5808 GCA_964643815.1 uncultured Vampirovibrionales bacterium | reverse complement strand
TCCGAAAATATCAGTCTCGATGAATTGTTGTCATCGCAGCAACCGGCCATGGCGGCGGCGGGTCCGGCCCGTGGCGGCAGCGCTGTCGATCCGGTGACGGTGCGTCCGGTTGAGTTCGGTTCGTTCGATCATCAGCCGAACGTGTTTGGCGAAGAGAACAAGAACCTGGATCTGGTAATGGATGTCACGCTGAACCTGACGGTTGAGCTGGGCAAGACTGAACTGTCTATTAAAGATGTTTTGGAGCTGACGCGGGGTTCAGTCATTGAGCTGGACCGAGTGGCCGGTGAGCCGGTGGACTTGATGGCTAACGGCAAGCTGATTGCCAAAGGCGAGGTTGTCGTTATCGAGGACAACTTCGGCTTGCGCATCACCAGCATCGTCTCCCCCGCTGATCGTTTGCGCGGTCTGTAACTTTTTCATTTCCTTGGTTAAGCTGCTTTGTCATTCCCGCGAAAGCGGGAATCCATTGTCAGTGCTTTAGAATCTTGTTGATACCTGTTCTTTAAATACGTGGTTATCCGCAAAATGGATTCCCGCTTTCGCGGGAATGACAAAACGCGATCAGGAATGTTAGAAGCAAACGCTAAATATAGAGAGCCTGCTCTAAAAGCCCATGACGTGGAAGCCTGCATCCACGTGAATCACTTCGCCGGTGACGCCGCGTGAGAGTGGGCTGGCCAGGAACAACGCAGTATCGCCCACTTCATCGGCGGTGACGTTGCGCTTCATCGGGGTGTGCTCTTCCATGTATCCCAAAATATTGGAGAAGCCGGAGATGCCGCGGGCGGCCAGGGTTTTGATCGGTCCGGCGGAAATGGCGTTGACGCGGATGTTTTTCGCGCCCAAATCAGCGGCCAGATAGCGCACGCTCATTTCCAGCGCGGCTTTGGCGACGCCCATCACGTTGTAGTTCTGCACGACACGCTCGCCACCCAGGTAGGTCAGCGTGATGATGCTGCCGCCGCCGGATTTTTCGAACAAGGGCACAGCCGCTTTGGAGAGCGCCGTCAGAGAGTAGGCGCTGATATCTTGCGCCAACAGATAACCTTCGCGGGAGGTATCGACGAACGAACCAGCCAAATCTTCTTTTTTGGCAAACGCCACGCTGTGCACCAACGTATCCAGGCGACCAAACTCACGACCCACGGCGTCATAGACGGCTTGCACTTCATCATCTTTCGTCACGTCACAGGGTAAAATCAGCGACCCTTCCAGTGTGTCGGCCAGCTCGCGCACGTTCTCCTCCAGGCGCTCGCCCTGGTAGGTAAAGGCCAGCCGCATCCCGGCGTTCGACAATGCCTGTGCAATCGCCCAGGCGATGCTGGTTTTGTGGGCCACTCCAAAAACAAGACCGGTTTTTCCGGCCAGCAAACCTTTCAAGGCAGTTTCGGGGACTTCGTTCACTTCGGCGACAGGCATGGATAGTTCCTCTTTTTGGGGCTAATAATGAGCTAAGGGTAGCCGGAACAGGGCGATTTTTCAATCAACCGGCAAAGGCGGCAGGGAGAGCGTTAACGCTGCCTCCACCCGAGCCCAGGCAAGGTCGCGTCCCTGGTGGGTTTCGGCGGAATACGTCATGATGTCCGCCGGGGTGATATCCAGCGCCTTGGCGCTCTGGGCGACGCATCGGGTTGCTTCGTTGCGGGAGAGTTTATCCGTTTTGGTGAGAATCACCTGGGTGGGGCGGCCCGTAAACTGGAGCCATTCGTACATCTGGATATCGTTATCCTGAGCGCCATGGCGGGCATCCATCAACTGGACGACCAGCCGGATGGATTCTCGCTTGCTGAGGTAGGCTTCCAGGTTTTTGCGCCACTGGGCTTGCTCGCTTTTGGAGACCTTGGCGTAGCCGTAGCCGGGGAGATCAACGAATAGGATAGATCTTGGTTCCTCGGCAGACTTTGTACCCGGGGTCCGTTCCCTCCCCCGGACCCCCTCCCCAGCTTTCTCGCTGGAGTAGGTGATTTTGTAGAAGTTGAGGTAGCGGGTTTTGCCGGGGGTGTTACTGGTGCGGGCCAGGTTTTTGCGCCGCGTCAGGCTGTTGATGAACGACGATTTACCCACATTCGAGCGCCCCACCAGCACAATTTCGGGCAGCCCGTCAAAATCCGGGCACTCTTTAAGGCTGGGGGCGCTTTTGATGTATTCGGCCGTATGTATCTTCACCGGGGAAATAACTCCATCAGCCAATGGTGGCGCTGGGATGTCAGATCGACAATAATACGTGAGGAGAAATTGTTTTAGAATCTCCAGGGGGTATGGTATCAAGCCCCCGGCTGAAAGTCGAACGATTGCAAACAAGGCTGATACGATAGGTGAAACCGGAATTGACAGCAAGGAGCGGTGTGATTTTATGAAAAAACGCATGAGTTTCGTGTTGAGAGCGGCTTGGCTGGCGGTCGCCCTATGCTTTGGGCTGTTGATGATTCAGCCGGTTTTGGCGGCGGGCTTTACCCGGGGGTTTGCGCCGCAGTCCTACAAAAGCGGCTACGCTTATGGCAACGGCGTCTACTTTGCGCCGTACCGCTTCACCTTGTATTCTCAACCCAGTGAAACGGCTCCAACGGTGGGAGAGATCCATTGGGGGCGCAAGTCGGGCAGCAAGTCGATTCAGGCGGTCAGGCCGGACGGAAGCCCTGCCGAGGTGTATGCCGACCGGTTGTTTTTCTGTTTTATGCCCGAGCTGGATGTGGCCATGATGGCGGTGATTGGCGAAAACGACCAGGGTTGGGTCGAAGTGGTTTACGACCAGAGCAAAAAGAAAACGGCCTGGGTGCGGCTCAAATCGCAACCCGTTGAGGCAACAAGCACGACCGAGCGGCTGGCGCCGTTGGATACGGGTGAGCCGGAACATTTTGGCGTCTATCAAACCTGGCTGGAGTTTATGAAACTGAACGCCAAGGCCAGCGGCATCTACTGGCTAAGCGGCGTCAGCGAGTACCAGCGTTCGGTGCGCAGCTCGGATGATGATAAGGCCAAGTTCATCCCCATCACCATCATGCGCGATCTCAAGGTCAAGCACATTCGCGGCAACTGGCTGCTGGTGGAGGTTCTGGATTTTGAGCGGAACACGCCCATTGGGTGGGTGCGCTGGCGCGATGATGACGGCAACCTGATGGTCTTCCCCAACATCTCGGGCGAACACCTGCCCATCGTTACGACTGCGTACTAGTTTTGACTGGAAAATTCCGTAAACTATAGGGCCTTTAGGGCATTTAAGCGGCTAAGCAATTTTTTATTGCTTTGTATTTTTATATAAATAATATATACTTGTCCGCTTTTTGTTCTGAGCCTGTCATACGATGGAAATATTGCCGATTCAGCTTTCAGCACTGACCGGTTCTTTGGCACCGGTGCGACGCCATGCACCGGAAGCGAGGCTGGATGTTCCGGTGCTCTCTGCGGTTGAAATTCCGCCAGAGCTGGTTAAAATTTATAGCAGTTTTATTGGCAGTCGCCTGCAAAGCGAGATAAACCGTACGTCCGTGAATGTGAGAAGGCGACGTGATAGGGCAAAAGAGACACTCTGGCAAACACAATGGACTCAGTATCTCTTTGGCGAAGAGCAGGATGAGTCGGAAGAGGGTAAAGAGCCGATTGAATTTTGGGGAGAACAGTTGCGTCAGGGTAACATCAATGACTGTTTTCTGGTGGCAGCGTTCTATGCAGTGCTTCAAAATCCACGTTTTGGCAAACAATGGTTTGCCGAGATGATTGAACCCTTAGAACTGTTTGTTAGCGCGAAGAGTTCCGACGGTGAAATTGTCTTTGAGCCGAGAACAGTCTTTAATATTGTTTTTCCCGGTCATCCAGAGGCCATTCTTATTGATCCGTTTGAGCTGATGGTGAAAGAGCAAGTCAAAGGCGGGGCTGGATTCCGGATTCTGGAACGGGCGTTTGCAAAGCTTAGCCAAAAGCTGTCACTTGCCTGTTTCCGTGCAAGCAAAAGGCTGGATGATACGCTGAGCAGCATCAATGGCGGTGGCTATATGGCGAATGCGCTCAAAGCGTTGACCGGAGATAAGGTGAGGATTGCCTATAAAGAGGGTGAAGAGCTTGCTGATGCGGAATACAAGCGGCATTTGGAAAAATTGCTTGCGCAAGTGCGGCAAAATCCAGAACGATATATGCTACTTGTAGCTACGGATGGAGAGAAAGGAGGGTATCGTGATTTGGAACGACGTTTTGCAAACTGGCATGCTTTTACAATTCAAGTCAGCCGACGTTTAGGTCAATTAATTGTTGTAAATCCATGGGATACGAAGAAACACAGATATCCAGTTACAGAAGCTGAGTTGCTAGAGTATTTTTGTGATCTCGCCTGGGTAGAGCTTCCTGTTGATTAAGCTCTAAACAAAGATCGCGCCGTTATCCATCAGGCGGCGTTTCATTTCGTTGTTTTTCTGCTGAAGCTTCTGCGCGCTCTCTTGCATGGCCCAGGCGGCTTGCAGGTTGGTTTGCGCCATAATCCCCTGAAACTGCAACGCCTTCTCCATCTGCTGGATGCCAACTAACTGGGCAGGAGACTCGCTACCGGTTACCGAATTAGCCAGCCCCATGATGCCCTGGTTGGAACCGAACAGGTTGGCCGCGCTTTGGTGCGCCAGGTTGGTCGCCTGCATCGACATGATCATCGGTGTCAGCATAAAGCCCGATCCCTCCCCGTGAAAAATCATACGATTGAAGTAGCTTTAATCGTAACAGTTACTTTCGGTATTGAAAAATAAATAAACAATTATATTCATACTATGGACGTGTTAATGGCCTCAAAGAGCCATGGCTTGTTACAGAAGTGCCTTAGAGGGGGCGGATCGCTTCAAAGAGAGTGGTGCTTGTGATTTAATCCCCCTGTCGTACCGTCATTCCCAAAGAGAAGGTTTTTTTATTATGCAAACATCCAAAGGTTTTGTAGCGGCTTTGACTGTAGTTGCCGTTACCAGTGTGGCTCCATTTGCCTGGAGCGAAGAGGCTGGCGTACAGCCGCAAGCCATTCCGCAAGCGACAACCGAAATCCCAGCCGAAACTTCAGCCGAGGCTCCTTCCTCAGAGGCGTCGCCGACCCTCACCGGACAGGTCAGCACGACCGTTATGGGGGTTGATTACTTCCAGATCGCCAAAGATCCCACCCCGATGAAGGAATACTCGGAGCGCAAGTATCAAGCGGTTACCATCACGCTACAAAACAAGCAGGCTGCCCATGTCGAACTGCTGCAGGGCGAAGTGTCCAACGCGCTGGATGAAACGCTGTTAGCGCAGGAAAAAGCCCAGTCCAAGGCGCGCGGCATGAAAATGGCTGGATTTGCACTGCGCGGCGCCTCGGTGGTTCCGGGCCTGGGGATGATGGGCGTCGGCAGCTATTCGACGGCCCTGGCCTTGGCGCATACGCAAAACGCGCTCAGCCATGCTTCTTACATTGTTGATAACACGCCTACCGGCGGGCAAGCGATCTCTGGCAAATACGTCCAGCGCTTCAGCAACATTATTATTCCGCCCAACCAAACTTTTACGTTTAAGGCGCTGGTGCCCAAAGATACATCTCCGGCGGTCAAGCTCATCTTTAAAGACCTGAAAACCAACCAGATTTTCGACATTACGCAATAATGCCGAAAACAAGTCTGGTCAAACGGCGTCTTAGCGTCGTATGATCGGTATTGAAAAGAGACGGACAGACGATCGCGGGCTGGCGTAAGCTGGCCTGAGGAAAGTCCGGGCACCGTAGAGCATGTCGCCGGATAACGCCCGGTGCGGGTGACCGCGAGGACAGTGCCACAGAAATGTTGACCGCCGATGGCCTGCAAGCAGGCC
>CAZXUP010000033.1:3139-15160 GCA_964643815.1 uncultured Vampirovibrionales bacterium | reverse complement strand
TGGCGGCTATTCAGCTTACGCGCCTTATGGAACCCCTGGCGTCTATCCGCCCGGTTATTATCCCGCCCCCCAAGCCGGTGTTTATCCATACACGTATCAACAGCCTTATTACGGACCTTACCAATCCCGGCCTTATAACACGCAGCCTCAGTCCATTCTGGGTGGTCCGCTCGGTAGCATCACTGGCGGCAACCTCACCAGCCGACCGTATTAAGTTCTACACAAAGTCCTATACTATACTGGTATAGCATAACGAGTGGCTGGAAAGTACAAACGATGGGCTTGCTGGATCTGCCAAAAGTGCTCTTGGGCAAAACCGTATCGAAAGGTTCGGTATTGGCTGCCGTGGGTGGTTTTGCCGCCAATGTGGTGCTGGGCCGAACTCGTCGCAAATGGCAGCAGGCCGAAGGCGATAACCTGGAGGCAGTGCTGGATTACATCACGGCTTACGATATTTCGCGCGGTGGCGGCAAACTGATAGCTGGCTGGCTGCGTTTTAAAAACCCAAAACTCACACTCGATTCCGCTGAAGCGCGTCTTCAAAAACTGTTGTTGGAGATGGACAAGAAAGATGAATCTCCCGTCGAACAGGCCCGCAACCGGATGCTCGCATCCAAGGCGCTGTTTTATATGGAAGGCTTCAAGCTCTCGCAATGCCGGTATGAGGTTTTTCAAAAAGAAGCGCAACAGTTGTTGCGCCAGCACCCAACATGGAAAACCGTCAGCCGCCAGGATATCTTTAAAGCCACGCCGTTTGAACCGGAAGAACTGATTGGAACCACCCAGCGGATGCTGTTCCTACTGGGCAACGACAAGCTAGCGGATTACATCGTCAACTTTGTGCAAAACGGAAACTTACGCGATGATGCCGATTATATGACCCGTCTGATTGCCATGACCATGGGCGTAGAGGAGGATGAGCAGTTTTGCGCGTTGATTTACCAATGGTTTGCAGCGTACCGCGACTTCAAGATTAACGAGACCCACCAGCAGGAAACGACGATTAACAACTCGTTAGGAGTAGTAACAGGCGGCTTGCCCGCCATGGCCAGCATGGATTTGCTGACACGCGCCATCCAAAAAGTGATGACGCCCGCTTCATCAAACGGCCACCACAGCAACGGCAAACCGAAGAAGCCGACAAATCGGTCTTAGATTAGGAATGACAGAAAGAAACTTTATTTTTTGCTACCAACCTTATCTAAAGCCAGCTTGCTGGCCAGGCGTTTTTTAAGGAACTGGCCGGTGTAGCTCTTCTTGATTTTCATCACCTCATCGACTGTGCCTTGCGCGACAATCTCGCCGCCGCCATCGCCCCCTTCCGGGCCGAGGTCGATTACGTAATCCGTCTGCGCGATGAAGTCGATGTTGTGCTCAATCACCACAATCGAATGCCCGGCTGCCAGCAAGCGCCGGAAGGCTTGCGTCAGCAAGCTGATGTCCGCCATGTGCAACCCGGTGGTGGGTTCGTCAAACAGAAACAGATATTTCTCGCGCGCTTTGGCAACATCATTTTCAACGTCTGCTTTTGCCGACTCCGCAGGCAGATAGCTGGCCAGCTTTAAACGCTGCGCCTCACCCCCCGACAGCGTGGAAGTGGACTGCCCCAGCTTGAGATAACCCAGTCCGATTGCATGCAAGGGTTTGAGTTTACTGACAATCTTTTTATACGGCGCAAAAAACTTCATCGCCTCATCAATCGTCATGTTCAACACATCATTAATGTTTTTGCCGTCCACTTCAATAGATAGCACGTTCTGGTTGAAACGCCGCCCCTGACAATCATGACAGGTAATGGTCACATCCGCCATAAACTGCATGTCGATGGTCAGCGTGCCCAGGCCTTCGCAGGTTTCGCAACGCCCGCCGGACGTGTTGAACGAAAAATGCCCCGGCGTAATGCCCAGCACCATCGCCTTGCGAGACTCGGCAAACAGTTTTCGGATTTCATCGTAGGCTTTCACATACGTCACCGGATTGGAGCGCGCCGAACGTCCCGGCGGGCTTTGATCCACCATCAGCACATCCTTGAATTCATCCAGCCCCACCAGTTCATCATGCGGCGCTTCATCCAGTTGCAACGATCGCGATTGCAAGTGCTCGTAGGCAGCAAACAGCGTTTGCTTGATGAGCGTTGATTTACCCGAGCCTGAGACACCCGTTACACACACCAACTGGTTTTTCGGAAACTGCACCGTCAGGTTTTTGAGGTTGTTGCCGCGCGCGCCACGGATTTCAAAAGTGTTTGTTTCTGCTTGTTTGCGTCGCGCACCATTTCCTTTACTCCTGTCATCTAAACCGGGGCCGTTCCCTCCCCGGTCCCCTCCCTGGCGCGCACCCTCCCCCATACCCCCTCCCTGGTTGGGGTTGGAAAGGTACTGTGCCGTCAGTGAATAGGAAACTTTCAGCAGGTCTTTTGGAACCCCTTCAAACACGATGCGCCCGCCCTCTTCGCCGCCGGACGGTCCCATATCGATAATATAATCCGCCGCCAGCATGACTTCCGGGTCATGCTCCACCACCACAATGGTGTTGCCATGATCGCGCAGGTTCTGGAGAATCCCAATCAACCGATCCGTATCACGCGCATGCAAACCGACGGTTGGCTCATCCAACACATATAAGGTATCCGTCAGTGCGCTACCCAACGCGGCGGATAAATTAATCCGTTGCGCCTCGCCATTGGACAGCGTGCGGAACTGGCGACTCAGCGTGAGATACGACAGCCCGATATCATACAGATAATGCAGCCGGTTTTTGATTTCCTTCAGTAACCGCTCCGCAATCACCTCGTGTGTGGCTGGCAGTTGCAAGTCATCAAAAAATGCCAGCAACTCGCCCACCGGCATCTCGCCCAGCGCCAAAATATTCTTGCCGTTCACCACCACGTTCAACGCATCGCGCCGCAAACGCGACCCCAGGCAATCCGGACATGGGTAATAGCCCCGATACTTGGAGAGCATCACACGCACATGCACTTTGTATTTTTTGGTTTCCAGCCAGTCAAAAAAGCCGCGAATCCCATCGAAATCACCGCCACCGTCAATCACAAACGCCTTGTGTGCATGCGTCAGTTTTTCCCACGGCACATCCAGCGGAATGCCGCGTTTCTTGCATTCCTTCGCCAGATAATCATAACCTTCGGAATACGACGGCTTGGTAAAAGGGTTGATCGCCCCCTGCGCCAGCGTCAGCGATTTGTTGGGAATGACCTTGTCCATATCAATGCCGATAATCCGGCCAAAACCCTCGCAGGAAGGGCAAGCACCCATCGGGCTGTTGAACGAGAAAAAGTTGGGAAACGGTTCGGTAAATTCTTTATGGCAGTTGAGGCATGCAAACGCATTTTGAAACACCCGCATGTTGTTATCCGCTGGGGCATCGAGGTTGATGATCTCAATCTTGCCATGGCCCAGCGCCAGGCCGTTTCGAATGGATTCGAGGATGCGGGCGCCCAACGCCTTGTGCTTGACGATGAGACGATCAATCACGATCCGAACCACGTCATGCGAGGTGAGTTCATCTTTAACGGAAACCAACTCGACAATCTCGCCGTTGCGATAAATCCGGAAGAAACCCTGCCGGATGAGATCGTCCACGCCAAAGTCTTTCAGCGCCACCGGCGCCAGCAACAACACCTTGGCGCCTTCGGGATACTCTTTCAGCTCGGCCTGAATCTTGAACGGGTCGGCCCGGGAGACATCGCCGCCGCAGTGGTCGCATTTCGTCTGCCCGATATGCGCATACAAAAGGCGCAGATAGTCGTAAATTTCGGTCGCCGTCCCTACGGTGGAGCGGGCGTTTTTAACGTGGTTTTTCTGCTCCAGCGCAATGGCAGGCAGGATGTGCAGAATGTTATCGACATCCGGCTTTTCAATCCGGGCCAGAAACTGCCGGGCATACGAAGACATCGATTCGATATACCGGCGCTGCCCCTCGGCATACAACGTATCGAAGGCCAGCGAGGATTTCCCGGAACCCGAAGGGCCGGTAATGACGGTAAGGCGCTCGTGGGGCAAGTCGCAACTGATGTTTTTGAGGTTGTTGACCCGCGCTCCGCTGATTTTGATGTGTTCGGGGCTCATGTCGCTATTATCTCTCAAAGGCGGTTCGTTTAAAGTTCTTAACAAAATAACACCAATAAAAACAAATCAGGTTTTATGCATTTGTAAGGGACAAGGCATAGGCTGGTTATAGGCAGGGGGACAATAAAATATGAGACGGATGTCGCCGCGAGAAGTTGAACGCCGTTTGGGGCAGCAATACGCACAAACGCTAAAAGATAATCTGCAATTCGCGTCCACGTATCGGGATTGTGAAGACGTGATTCAGACATCGCTGAATTTGATGGAACATTACAATAAAGTTACGATTGCATTACGGAACAGAACGTCGTCACGTCAAGCGACTGCCGTGTTTTCGTAAAACACGCTCACACAGAGCTTTTCAAGCCAAATAAACCCGTCTGTTTCAGGCGGGTTTATTGCAGTTTCGCTTTGAACTTAAAGTTCTTTTTAAACGTCCTTTAAAACATTTTCCGGTCTAATTATTTTTCAGGCGAATCATACAAAAACAGCCTTTCAATCAGCCTATGCGAGACTCTTCCATAAAAATAAGCAATTGTGTTTAGGTTTGTTTTAAAAACTAAGCCTTGAGATCTATATACCAAGCCGGTACAATGGCAATCATTGAGAGACAGGACAATCAGATACCGGAATCAGACAAGTGTAGAGAGATTTGAGGGTTTCTACAAACGTGGGTTATTGTCAGTTCTAGCAAATGGGTCTTAAGCATGCGTGCCTGAAGGCAATTTTGGTGCGTTTGCATGATGTGGGCAAAAAAATTACAAAATCATTCAACAGGTATCGACAATAAGCGCTAGAGGGTCAGTTTTTTGATACCAGCACCCGTTCGAGGAGTTTTATTGCGTCTGGAACCGCGGTTTGGAAACAAACAGCAGCCATCGACTCCCTTGAGGCCTCCTATTATTCTTGGCGGCGCTCCTGATGCGTTTGCGTTGCGCTTTGGCGCCATTAAAGGCAAAGACAAGCCGCCGAATCCACCAAACGAAAAACCCGAGGTGCTTGAAACGATCCCGATCAAGCTCTCCAAGGCGGTGGCGGCTCGCCTGAGAAAAGTAGCCGGGCAGTTGAATCTCTCATCCGATGAACCGACCGCATTGGGGCAATATATTTTGTATTATCTGCCGCATTTGCTGGATGAGATGCCCCGCAAAAACATTCTGGAAGGCGTGACCGATACCATCATTGGGCAGCACAACGGCAAAAAAGTAAAGACACAGGTCAAAACTTTGCTGGGTGCCAAACAGATTTTTGACGAGTGGCTCAGCCTCCTCAACAAGACTGAAAAATACGCCCAAGTCGCCCTGTACGATTTCGACAATATGGACATCGAAGGCGGTCGTGCGATCGAGGGCGCTGATCGCGCACCCGGCTGGAAAGAACAGCAGCAGGTTCTGAAAACCATCGTGGAAAAAGCCCGTCAGGGCGTTCGATTTCAAGTCTTGCTGGATAACAGCGTTGAGTACAAACAGGACGAATTCGGGCGACCTATTCATCCACGAAAACTCAACAACCAGGGCATGATCGACTACCTCAACAAGCTGAAGAACGAAGAGGGCTTGCCTATTGAGGTGCTGGCCTACCCTCGCAAGCTGGCCAATATCTACCACGTTAAATTGCTCATTTCGGATGGTGAACGCGCCATTGTGGGTGGCATGAACCTGAGCAATCATTCCGCCGCCAACTGGGATGCCTGTGTCTCTCTGGAAGGCGCGGAAGTCGCCAACATCCAGCAGAGCACGTTCTACCCGGATTGGCTGATTGCCAAGCGCCACCAAAACCCGGAACTCTCCTACCCAAAAATCCTGAAAACACTGCCTGCCATCACCCCGGTTTCCAATCCAGCCATTCAGGTACTCAACACCATGCCGAGAGAGTACGACCAGACCAGCTTCAAATATGCCGGTTTGGTTGCGCAAGAGGGGATCGGCGAATACCTCAAGCAAAAACTCAACAGCAAAGGCTTGAGCGACGTGTGCTCGGAGCAGTTTATTGCCACCCATAAGGAAATCAAAGAAAAGCTGATCGAGCTGTACAACACCCGCAAAGTGAATTTGAAAATGCTGCACTCATCCAGCGTCGTCGATCAATTCCCCTACTGTCGAAAAACAGTTTTTGATCTGCTGCGCCAAAATGTCCCGCTCCGTTATTACCATGAGTGGGAAGGCATCCAGGAACGCCTGCATGCCAAGTGGACCTTGTTTACCAACAAAGTCGGCAGAAAAACCACGCACGAGGTGTTGATCGGTTCTGCCAACCTGAGCGCCGCCGCCCTGGAAACCAACCTGCAAACCGGCAAACGCCCGGATTACCCCAACCATCCCAAGCAAAAATACACGCGCGGCAACCGGGATATGGCCATCGTGATTCCTTCCGAAAAAATCGGCAAAGCCTTTGCACGACAGTTTCAAAGCGATTGGGATTACAGTCCGCCCATTTTCCCAAAAGGTGTGGGGCAGCACGAAAAAGCCGCCAACGCGCCCATCCTGTTCAGGAAAGTACAAGACAAGCTCAATCAACTGCTGAGTCTCGTCAGCCCGTCGAAGCCGGAAAGGGGACAGTAATGGTTCTGGATCGCGTTGGATTTTTGCAATCAGGCTTATACAAGCCGCTCTTAAAACCATCCGTTCCCACGCCGCAAAACCCGAGGCATGGGACCGTTGCCAAACTTCCGTTTGCCGCGACATTCCCGTCTAGGCCCTCAAACCCCAGCAATCCCAAAGGGCTTTCGCTCATTTATTTCTCGGGCAAAGTGAAAGAACTGGGCGCCGAAAAAGGCGGCAAGGTCATTGTCTATAGTCAGTACAATGCCTCCAACACCGCGTGTCCGCTTTCAACATGGCACACGCTGGTCAAGCCCAAAGCGCAGGCCTATCACCAACGCAACGCCGAGGTGTTGGAAAAATACATTAAAGGCACCGGTGAATACTATCAGGATATTTCGTGGGTAAAACGCCGCAAAGTGGTGGGCGATGTGCCGTATGTGGTGTTCGATACCGAAACCACAGGACTTTCTGCATTTGATCGCATCGTCCAGATTGCCGCCACCCAGGTGGATAAAAACCATTCAACACGCAACCTGGGCGGTTTTTACAAACTGATCAACCCGGGCATCCCAATCAAACCGGGAGCATCAGCCGTGCATGGCATTACCGATGACATGGTGAAAGACGCACCCATGCTTGAGGATGTCCTGCTGGATTTATCGAAGGATGTGTTGGGAGAAAAAGGGTTGCTGGTGGCCTACAACGCCCAATTTGACGTTGGTATGCCCAACCAGGAGCTGATGCGAAAGTTTAACTACAGAAGCGGCGCCATACTGAACCGGGCCATCGATCGCTGGAACACCTCCAAAAACGCCAAGGAGCAGGGCCGGATCCGTCCCTTCGATCCGGCGCTGGTGCTGGACCCCTTCGTATTGATTCAGCGAATTCATCCGTTTGTCACGCTGGGCAAAAAATTGAGCCATCACTACGAAGTGCTGATGGGCAAACCGCTAACCAACGCGCACGACGCCCAGGCCGATGTGGACGCCACGGTGAATGTGCTCAAGTACATTTTCAAATACCTTCAAAAACATGCCATTCCGCTCGAATGGGCGCAACTGGTTGAAACGCAAGTTCTACCCAAAGAAAATCCCGAAACCGGTGAAGCCTGGAACCCGGAAGAAAAAGCGGCTTACATTGCCAGGTTCATTCGCGAAAACCGCGAACAGTTTGAAAACAGCAAACGGTTTAAAGACAACAAGCCTGATCCGCTGGCGATGGTGGATGTGCTCATGTTTCAACATGGCGGCACGGTGTATCACGAAGGCAAGCCCGGTCTGCCCAAACTGGATATTTCGCTGAACATGTTTGGCTGGGACGGCGACAAGCAGTGGGATGGGACGGATGTCTTCGATCCGGCGCTGGCCAACGAGGTCCGCAAAGAGCAAGATGCCGACAGCCGCCGCCTGATTCTCCACAAGTTCCGCGATGATGTGCAATCAACGACCGTTACGGAAGTGGCGGGCAAGCTGCACGATGTCCTGCATCCCAAATCCGGCGAACCCCAGGCTGACAGCCAGCGGGAAATTCTCAAAATACGCCGGGAAATGCTGGCCTCGGTTGATCCCTTGCTGGTGGATCAATTCTTGAACAAAACAGCACCCGCATTGGAGTCATCGGAGTCAGCAGAACCGGCCTCGGAAAAAATTGCGGATGATTTGAAAACAGCATTGAAAACCCGTTTCAACAACTATCTGGAACACCGGCTACAGGGCAAAGCCAGCTCGCCAGAAGTGCTGGCCGATTTAAAAGATCGCTTTGTTCCCAAACTGACGGAAGATGCGTATCAACATATCGCGGGCACGATGAACCCCGAGCTGGGAAGCCGCTCTTTCTATACCTACGTGCCAGTTGATCCGAGCAAACCTCTGGTTGACCCGGATGTTTTAACCGCCGTGGCAAAAGGTTTGAAACGAAGTCATAAGGGCAAAACCCGAACCATTGGCTTTGCCTGAGCATGCTACTGATTTTTGATCAGCGCCAGCTTTTTGGGACGCGACAGTTGCTTGATTTCCCACTCAAAGCGCTGGGCCTCCGGCTTGCTGCCAAAGCACCAGGCGGCCAGTAGCTGAACGGGTCGGCGCGTGCGCGTATACTTGGCCCCCCGGCCCGCGTTATGCTCGCGCACCCGGCGCTCCGGGTCGGTGCTCCAGCCCGTATACAGCGAGCCATCCGCACACGCCACAATATAGGTATAAAAGCCCTTTTTGTCCCGCATAAAGCCCAGTGTAACATCGTTTGAAACACCCGAGGGAGCCAGCCAAGCAATTTTTGTGCCCCAGATGTTTTTATTATAAATAGCAGGGGTTGGATAGTGTGTGTGCGTAGTCCTCTGCTGTAGACTGGGATGGAGTGTGTCTGGGATATGACAGGTTGTGAATTTGGCGCCGCACGGCTGCCCAATCAAGCAGGTTCGGGTTCGGCAGGTGGGTCATCCGTCCAGAAAAGGATATGTGAACCAACGCCGGCACATGTGTTAATTATGGAAGCCGGGGTGGACGAGAATGGTGAACCACTCCTGCAAACCCATATCCAGCATGTCCGGGAGGTTTATGATCGCAATGCGCCCGATACGTCAGGCAATGTATACTATCGAGCTATCGATCTATCCACCTCTAAAATACCATCGAATCTTTCCTCCAGAGACCAGAGACTGACGGCCTTGAATGCCAAGATTGACGATGTTTCCACCATCCTGCTAAGACAAACCTCCCAAGCGCTTCGGGAAGAAGCAGAGGCTGGACGGGTGCGTGTGATTAACGGCTCTTACGGGACAACCCGCATTAGTATTTACAAAGAAGTGCTTCAGTATCTTCATTCACATCCCGAGATCGCAGCCGAAATCGGTTTGGATCAGAACGACCTGGAATGCATTACCATTGATCTGGAAGGGAGCTTCAGAAATGCGTCCCAGCGAGTCGCCAAAAAGGTAGCCTCGTTTGTGGATGGGCGTCTTGATGAGAAAGGGTCTACCTTTCAGTTGGCGCTGAAAGATTATCAAACCGCAACCCGGCAAGCGGCAGAAAAAGGCATTATTCCGATCTTTGCCGTGCATAACCATGCGCAGGAGCGCCAGCAGCATTTTCCCAATAGTAAGCCGGGGGCCGATTTCAATGTATTGGCCATGAGCGATCATGTCATTTCCGTCGCCGCGTCCGATGAACAGGGAACGCCCAACGATACTTCGGACGATACCATTGCCTCGTTTTCATCCCGTGGCAACAACCGGTTCAAGCCAACCATCGCCACCACCGGAGTCAAAGTTCAGTTTCAGGATGGCAGCGTTGGTAACGGCACCTCATACGCATCGCCCAAAGTAGAAGGCACCGTGGATTTGATGCTGGAAGCCAATCCAAATCTGACATTCGAGCAAGTGAAAAGTATCTTGCAGCGCACGGCTACCGATACCAAGGCACCAGCGGAAGCCGAAGGCGCCGGAATGTTGAACGCAACAACCGCAATTAAAAAAGCACGAAATTTCAGGACACAACAGGCAAAAAAGCCCAACGCCTTTCGTAAAGCCGTTAGCCAGTAACGCATTCAAGCCGACACGTTCAATGCAGACAACAGATTGTTAGTGGGGTCGCAAAGGTAGAAGCAGAAAGGAATTTGCCTCTCTTCAGACGAAGAGGGGTTTCTTTTTGCCTACAAGATTTTGGACGGCCCCACCAGCGAAACCAGCGCCGGCTGAGTGAGATACTTCTGCGCGACACGCTGGATATCCGCAGCAGTCACGGCTTCGATTTTTTCGGGCGTTTGTTCAATTTCTTCCAGCGTCCGGCCCAGCGTGTAATTGGCGCCAATGTAGTTGGCCTGCTGCTGCGCGGTTTCTAAATACACCGACCGACGGCCCAGGATGTTGCGCTTGGCGTCATCCAATTCAACCTGTCCCACAGGCGTTTCAATCAGCTTGTTCACTTCCGTGATAAAGCCCTTCAGGCACTTTTCCTTGTTTTTGGGTTCGGTGCCGATATACAGGTAAAACAGTCCTTTGTGCCGATACACTTCAAACGTGCTGCGCACGTTGTAGGCCAAGCCTTGTTTGTCGCGCAGTTCCAGGAACAGACGCGAACTAAGCCCGGCGGCGCCCAGAATCGTGTTCAGCACGGCAATGGCGGAATAATCCTCATGCTTGGTATCCGGCATCAGCCAGCCTTTAAAGAGATGCGCCTGCGAGGAATCATCCCGGGCAAAGCTCACCACATCATCCCGCTGCAGGGTCAGGCTGCGCAAGGTTTGCTCAACATCCGGCGAGACACGGCCCGGCTCGGTCGCATCAGCCGGAAACGTCTGCTCCAGCAAGCGGGCAATGCGCTCGGGCCGAAGCTTACCGGCCAGCGAAACAATCATGTTTTGGGGATGAAACACGCCCCGGTAATGCTTTTTCAATACATCCACCGAATCCATCTTCGGCAGATGATCGAGAATGACGCTGCCCACCGTGCCATACGGGGTTTCATTAAACAACCTGCGGATAAACTGATCGGATGCGCGGCTCTTGGGCGAGTCCAGATCCATCATCACTTCGCCCGATACTTTTTGCTTTTCGCGTTCAAACTCGACAAACGTGGCGTTGTAAAAAATATCGCTCAGCAGTTCAAACGAGGCATCCAGGTCTTCTTCCAAAAGAGTCGTATGAATGGCGCTATAGTCCCGCTTGGTGTCGGTATCCATCTCCAGCGTCAGGCCGTCCAGCTCGATCGAGAACTGCTCTTGCGTGCGGGATTTGGTTCCCTTCATCAGCAAGCGATCCACCATGTCCGAAGTGCCCGGAATGCCATCCAGCAGGTTTCCACCCGGCATGAAAAACGACATGGCCAGACGTGGCGCGGTGGCAATCGGTGAAACCAACAAGGTCACCCCATTGTTGAGCATGATTTTTTCGGTTTCCAGACGTTTAATCTTCAGCATGCGTTTATTCTTTCGACGCGCCTTCCTTGCCCGGAACCATCACCGAACTATAGGCGCGTTTCAAATTAAGATACTGTTGGGCAATCTTGTTCACGGTTTTCACATCCAGAGCATTCAACACATCCAGATAGTTGAGGTACGAATCCAGTGACCCCACCACCGTCAGCGCCTCGCCAATCGTTTCGGCGATGCCGGATGCCGTTTCGGAGGTTTCCGCAAAATTGACTTTCAGCTTTTTAACCGCCCGCGCAAACTCATCCTCGGTAATCGGCGCCGTGGTCAGCATACGCTCCACTTCGGTTTCCAGCTTCTTCAACGTTTCTTTGGTATCGGGAGAGGTAAAGTTACCCTGGATAAAAAACACATTGCCCAGCTTGAAGGTGGACTGGCCGCAACTGACGTAGTTGTAAACCGGGGTCGCCGGTTTTTCCAGCAGGGCCTGGGTTAAACATCCGATAGGACACGTCTCAAGCGTTCGCTTG
>CAZXUP010000033.1:0-3129 GCA_964643815.1 uncultured Vampirovibrionales bacterium | reverse complement strand
GGGTTAAACGCGAACTTCGGCTTTCGCCCAGCACATGGCTGGCGATATCCAGCGCGATGGATTCTTCCAGATTTTTCGGGTCTGGCCCATGAAAGCCGATAATAAAGAATGTTGTCTGGTAATCCCCCAGAATTTCCTCAAAACGCTTTTTTTCAGGCACTTTGTAGGCACTGGCCTTTGGTGATTTTTTCCGTCCGTTGGCGTTGATCTTGAACTTTTTAAAGTCAAACGCCCGGCCAATTTTCTCCTCCAGCGCCTGGTAATCAAAATCACCCACCACAATGGTCGTCATGCTTTCCGGCGAATACCACTGGCGGTAGTAATCGTAAATCGTCTCACGCGGCACCTGGCCGATAATGGCGCGGGTACCAATCACATCGCGCTGATAGGGATGCTCGCCCTCATACATCATATGGTTGACGGAGTTGTAAATCTTGGTCCAGGGCTGGTCTTCACGCATCGAAATCTCTTCGATCACGACACTGCGCTCGCGCTTTTCACCTTTATAATCGGCATCAAACGGATCGTAAGGCGGCCCCACCTCTTCATCGGGAATAGTAGAACCCAGCATCATATCGCTGTGCATATCCAGCGCCAGCTCAAAATTGGCGCCCACATCTTTAGCGTTAGCGCGCCCCTTAGGGCCGGTCACATAATAAAAGGTAAAGTCTTTCCAGGTGGCGGCGTTGATAATCGCCCCCATCGACTCCATCGCCTTGTCGAACTCGCCCGGCTTGAAACGCTCGGTGCCCTTGAACATCAGGTGTTCTAAAAAATGCGAGATGCCGTTGATTTGGTCGTCTTCGTGGATAGATCCCGTTTTAACCCAGGTGCTGATGTTAAAGACATCGCCCTTTTTAGGGACAAACACGAACGTATACCCATTGTCATACGTAACGACTCTGGCTTCATCCCCCGATTCGGACGAAAGATACGGAATTTGAATTGTCTTGGCCTCAGGCATGGCCCTATCTTACACGAAAATCCGGCTTGCGGACAATGCCAGGAAAGCGGGGGCGCTCCAGCAGGGGGGAATTTTTGATTGTTTATAAACAATTTAAAAACTCAAGTCAATTTCAGGCTGAACCGCAAAAGAACCGGGCCTTTCCCACTATGCCTCAAAGGTCGGTTCATATTACAATTCAAGAGGAAAAGACTTCCAATAAACAACATTCCGGTATAATAGTCGTAATGTTGAGTCTATTCCTTGTGGAGTAGCGGTCAACTCTAAAACCTCTTCTCCGGCACAGTGGAAGCGTACATCGGCACCTATCCCAGAGACCCCCATCCAAAGGATTCTTCGTTTCGGCAATGCACATCCACCAGATTACGATTGATAACTTCAAGTCTTTCGCTGAAAAGACCGTCATCCCGTTTGAGAAAGGCTTCACCACCATCTCGGGCCCCAACGGCTCGGGCAAAAGCAATATTGTCGATAGCGTCCTGTTCTGTCTGGGCCTTTCAACGTCTCGCACCATGCGGGCTGAAAAGCTGTCGGATCTGATCAACCACAGTTCCAAGCGCAAAGAAGCCATCGTCACCATCACCTTCCGCAAGGATGCCGACGAAATGGAGCGCAGCCGCCAGATGGCCCTGGAGCTGGAAACCGAGGCCGCACAAAAAGCCGCCGCAAATGAATCTGACGGGGATGACTCGACCATTGAGGATGCGGACCCACTGGCATCGGACGGCGAGTCGTTGACGCCGGTCAAAGAGATTTCTCTGGCCGACCTGGACCCGAACAGCGAATTTGTTCAGGTATCCCGCCGGATTAAAGGCTCACCCAGCGGGTACACCAGCACCTACTATTTAAACGGACGGACCACCACGCTGACCGAGATCCATGATTACCTCGCCAATTTTAATGTCTCGCCCGGCACCTACAACGTGATGATGCAGGGCGATGTGGCGGGCATCGTCAACATGTCGCCGATGGAGCGCCGCAAGATTATTGATGAGATTGCGGGTGTGGCCGAATTCGACCGCAAAATCGAGCAGGCCCAACGTGAGCTGGAAGCCACCGGCGCCAATATCGAGCGCAACACTATTTTGCTGAACGAGATTGAAGTGCGCCTGGAGCAACTGGCGACTGAGCGCGATCATGCGTTGAAGTACCAGAAGCTCCGCGATGAAAAGCATCGTTATGAAGGCATGCTGCTGTCGGCCAAATACCTGGATATCAAAAAAGCGATTGCCGCCACGCATCAAAATATTGCCAACGCCCGCAAAGAAAAAGAGCAGGCCGAAACCAATATCCAAAAGCTGGTGGCGGAAATTGGCATTACGCATGCCCAACTGATGGATCTCTCCGCTCAGGTAAAAAAGAAGGGCGAAGACCAGCAAATTGCCCTGAAGATGCAGATTGAGGGCCTGAAAGGCCATATCGCCCGGAAAACGGATTCGATTAACAACATTGATGAGAAAACCGCCGAAAACAATCGCCGGGTGGAGCAGTTAAAAACCGAAATTGCCCGCATGCAGGACAACTCGGACAATATTGACGCCGATATCCTGGGCTTTCAGCACCAGTTAAAAGAATTGCAAGAATTCTATAATAAGGAAGCCAAGCAGTCTCAAAAGCTGGAACAGCAATTTGACGCCCTGACCGGATCGGGTGGGGAACTGAGCCTGAAACGGACCGAAGTCCGCAAACGACTGGCCACCGAAGAAGATGCATTATCGCTGCTGAATCGCCAAAAGCTGGATACCGAAGCTGAGGTGAAGCGGAACTACTATGAAATGGATCTCCGGCTGCGTGGCAATAAAGAGAATACCGAGCGGCTGGAAACACTCACCGGCGAGCATGTGCGTTTAAGCACCGATGCCAAAAACGCCGAAATGGAAAAGCAGGCGTTTGAAGCCCAACTGAACAAAATGCAGCTGGAGTACAGCCAGGCGCGTGTCGATCTGAATCAGGTGCAAGGCAAGTATAACGAACTGCATCGCGAGTACATTCAACTGGAAGCCCGCCAGCGGGCGTATGACGAAGTGAACTTCACCCGCGCCGTGGATACCATTTTGCGCTCGGGTTTGAAGGGCGTACATGGCACGGTTGCCCAACTGGGCGATGTGAACCAGGAATTTTCCGTGGCGATGGAAATTGCCCTAGGCGGGCGCATTCAAAATATC
>CAZXUP010000032.1:895-15196 GCA_964643815.1 uncultured Vampirovibrionales bacterium | reverse complement strand
CGCCGGAGTAGACCCATAAGGTCCGGCTGGGAATATTAATCACAACCCGGCTGACCTGATCGGAGGTGAGGCCGGGGTTGGGCACGGAGGCCGCACCCACCGCCGGTCCGGCTGTTCCGCCAGAGCTTAGGGTGAGTGCGGCTATCCATACAAGTGCTGTTTTGACAAACGCGGTTTTGCGACCGTTTGCGTGTTTGCCAAGTGTATAAGCGTGGTGTTTACCGAGCATTCAAGACTCCGGGTTTATGCTGTTTACCAGTAACCGCGCACCGCTCCGCGACGTTCCTGCCGGATGGGTGTTACGGCTTCTTTTTCTTCCTTGATTTCAATGATGCCCACAACCTGGGTATCGATCAGGCTGGCAATGGCGGGTACATTGACGATTAGGCTTGTGGCCAGGCAGTTCCCGGCGGCATCCGTAACATAATAGGCAACTTGCTGACCCGGCGTCAAGTTGGCGGTCATGGTCGGATCAATATAAACCGTTCGCTGGGAATTGGCCGGAACCACGTAGCTCAGGTTCAAGTTGGGCGAAGAAAAGGTCAGTGGGCTGGGCGATGGATTGAGCAGGTGCAATTCCACCACCGTGTTGGGTGCGATTGCCAACCGTGGCAGTGGCGCCATGCCGGTCCCTGCGATGTATGGTCCCAGGATGATTTCTTGTGTGGACAGCACCAATGGTTGGCCCGGATAGGCGGCCACCGGTGTTGTGGTTGTGACGGTTGTTATGGTTGGGGTTGTTGAGGCGTCCGGCGACGTCAGTTGAATTTGGGCCTGAACCGGTACGCTCAGGCTAAGCAAAGCGATAGCCAAAGCGCCTTGCGCGAGTCTTGGACTCAGCAATTTTTTCATATCTGAATTCCCTCCTGCTCTTTCCCTTTATATCAATCAACTCGGAATCATCGTCGTGAATCTGTCTTATGGATCAAAATGAAATGGATCGCATGGTGACTCGTCCATAATGAAATGGATTTGCTTGCTGAAATGTCCAAAGTCTACCGAATGGCCGATGATTTTGTAAGGTGCCATTCGACTACTTTCAGTCTGCCCATCTGGTGAGAGCGTCTGTGGCAGGGCTGCCCGAACGAGCTAAAAAGCCGAAACGGGCAAAACGGCAACAGATGAGCCATCAGGCGGGCATCTGGACAGAAAAAGCGGAAGCGCGATGCTATCCGAACATAAAGCCTTGTTGCGGCGCCATCATCATGCGCGGGTCTATGCCGCCGTTCATCATGCGTGGGTCTACGCCACCAAATCCGCCAAAGTTGCCTCCGAAATTCTGACCGTAGAGATTGGTTGGCATCGGTAAGACCTGAGCCAGCTGAAAGAGGCCGCCGTTTGCCATATCGTTTTGCAGCATGCCGCTGATATTGGAAACCGGACCCGGATAAGCACGGTTGCCCTGCGCGCCAAAAGCGGCCCCTATGCCACGATTTAAAAATTGCGTTAGAAACGGATCCTGCCCCATTGGAAAAGCCATCTTATAAACCTCCACCAATTCTCGTCCGTTCCCAATTGAGTCGAAAACAGACAATACCTCATCACAACATCCCAGTATCCATGTAATGCAGAAACCGACCCAAAGCCGGATTCTTATAAAACATAACTACCTCAGACAAGAGAATAAAAACATTTTTGGAGCAAGAATTGCCCTTGGTCACTCATGAAAGAAATAGCGATGCGCCCAAAGACTGAGCGGTATCAGGATGGGGCGTTTGTTACAATGTTGTGTTGGGTTGTCGGGCAGCGAAGATTCGGATGATGGCGGACAGGTTATAAAAGATATGTTCATTTTGAATAGAAAAGACTACTCAACAAACGCAAGATTAGCAGGTTGGGTAGTACACACTTGAGGTTCGGGTTGCAATAATCGTGAGTGAGATTCGTTGTGTTGCGTTTTTTCACCGGATAGATGTTGTAGGTACATAGTCAAGTTGATGTGAAAGTTTGGTTCATCGTTCCCACGTTTTAAGACGTGGAGTTTGAAATTGGCTGAACGGAATTGTCTGGAGATGTCTGCTCAATTACCACCCATGCTTGATCCGGTTCAGGATGGCCGCTTGCAAGGCGATCCGTTGAACAATGCCATGATGCAAACGTTACTGGATCGCATGACGGTGTGTTTGATGATGACGGATGCCGAAGGCCGGTGTGTTTATATGAATTCGGCTGCCGAGTGCGCGACTGGCTACACCCTGGATGAATTGCGCGGCTGTGTTTTGCATGACATCTTGCACGCGTATTATCCAGATGGTCCTTTATGCTCTCGGTCGAATTGTGCACTGGTTGACATGCCGTTAGAGATCCAGCAGATAGAAACGGAATTCATCGGCAAGCATCGGACCGATCGGTCGGAACGTTTTCCGGTCCGTTGCACCATGATTCCACTTTTGGAACATGACGGCAGGTGTGGCGCTCTTTTTGAGTTTCGGAATATCACGCAAGAGAAGCGGGAGCTGGATGTCTATACCCGACAATTGGAAGAGAGCAACCGGGAATTGGAACAATTTGCCACCCTGGTTTCGCATGATTTGCAGGCGCCGTTGAGGAAAATTTCCTTGTTCAGCGGCTTTATCCGGCAGAGTGCCCGGGAAACGCTTTCTGAAGAGGCGGTGGATTATTTTCGCCGGATGCAGTTGGCCATTAACAAGATGCAACAGTTATTGATCGGCTTGCTGGATCTGTCCCGCATCAACCGCAAAGGGCAGCCATTCCGCAAGACGGATTTGAATCAGGTGATGGATGAGCTCCTGAACGATCTGGAGTACACGCTGCGGGAAACGGGCGGACGGGTGGAAGTAGGCACTCTGTGCACGCTGGATGCGGATGCGGTTCAAATGAAACAATTGCTGCACAACCTGGTAGAAAACGGACTCACGTTTCATCGCCCTGGCGTGCCGCCTGTTGTGCGGGTTTTTCTCGAACACAAGCCCGAACACGAAAATGACGGTTTCTGCCACTTGAGTGTTGAAGATAATGGCATTGGTATCCAGCCAGAGCAGTTGGAAAGCATTTTTCAACCCTGTATCCGCCTGCATGGAGAAACCGTTTTTGAGGGCAGCGGCTTGGGGTTAACCATCTGCCGAAAAATTGCCGAGCGCCATGGCGGCCGTATGGGTGTTGCCAGCATCCCCGGCAGCGGAAGTCTGTTTACGGTCAGCTTGCCCATTCATCATCCGTAGAGGGGTGGGTAATTTGTAACGATTCGGTACTTCCTGGGCGTGGCATTTAATCCATAAACAAAAAATCCCTGGAACACGTCTTAGCGCTTTCCAAGGAATCTTGTTTTAAGTGGCGGGGCATGCGGGAATCGAACCCGCCTCTCATCCGTGACAGGGACGCTCTTTAGGCCTTCTTGGCATAATTTTGACTTTTTATGTCACTAAAAAGCTGCTTTTATGTCCCCCGGAGAAAAAATGGCACATCAAAACGCTATCATGACAAAGATTTCAGGCCATATTCTACAAATGGTTGATGACATATAGGTGACATAAAACAGCCCTTTTTGGACATAAAATTAGGCTTTAGGTCCCTATTTTCTTACTGGATCTGATTAAAAAGCTGGAACATGGGCAGATACATGCCAATCACCACCGAACCAATCAGGCCACCCAGCAGAATGATAATAGCGGGTTCAATGAGTGAAGTCATTCGGCTTAGTAAACCCTCCAACTCCTGGTCATAATAATCAGCAGCCTTCAGCAGTAATGCATGCAATTCCCCGGTTTCCTCACCCACAGCAATCATGGCGGTCAGCATCTCTGGAAACAGACGCGGATATTGCGTTAATACCTCGTGCAACGGAACACCCTCGGAAACCTGCTGTTGAATTTCGTCCATTGGGTACAGGGGGCTTTTGGCAATTTCCAGGGCTTGAGTTAAAGGCACACCACAAAGCAGAAGCGTCCCCAAAGTTCTGGCAAGTCGGGTTACTGCAAATTGTGCAATCAGCTCTCCCAGAACAGGCACGCCAATCAAACCCTTTTGCAACATCAGAGCATAATACTCCTGCTGCTGACGGACACTGTATATAGCAAGACCCAATATCAGCAAGCCGCCCAAGGCCCAGGGAGATCGCAAACTGGCGCTTACCTGCATCCAAAAGCGAGTGTATTCGGGCAGGTCACTTCCCAAACGAGCATAAACATCCGCAAACTGGGGCAGGATGAATGTTACCATCCCTAAAAAAATCAACATGGAGATGAAAAAGATAATCAGCGGGTAGGTTAGCGTTGTGACAACCTTGGTTTGCAGGCGCAGGCGCTCTTCATAAAAGCGGGCGAGGCGTTGCAGAATATCGGACAACAAACCGCCGGTTTCCGCCGCCTTGAGCAGGCTGACCATGAATTGATCCCAGCGGCGGAAAGCCTGGGAGAGTGATAGCCCTTCTTCCAGTTCTTTTAGCACTCGATCCAGCTCTTGCTGCAGACGAGGCTTGTGCCGTTGGCGGAGTAAAACCTGCAATGCGCGGGCCACCGGCAACCCTGCGTCAATCAGGGCGGATAGTTGCCGGGCCAAGGCCGCTTTCTCTTTAAGAGACAGCCCAATGTTTCGTTCTGATAATACCGCTTCACTCATCTCTTGTTATTATAGAAGAGCAATGACCAGTTTGGCATATCAAAATCATGATAGTCGCGGCTTCAGCTTGCTGGAGCTACTGGTAGTTGTAGTGATTATCAGCGCTCTGGCCCTGATTGCCTCCCCCTATCTAACCGGGGCTTCTTCCAAAGCCAAGTTATCGGCTGTCAAAGGGAATGTCGCGAGTGCCGCCGTCAGCGCAGCAGTCTTTTTAAATATGGACGAGTTGACCCCGGAAACCGCCATCCCCCAAGTTATCCAGAAAGGCAACTACCCTGATAGTTCGCTGGAAGATAGTTCCGAGTCCACGCAATTTGTACCCAGCCCCTTTGATTCGCAACTGAAAGCTTACGGCGGCAAAGGTCCAGGCCAGGTGGATGTAACGCTCTCCACCGAGCCATCCGGTATTTTGATCCAGGGCTATGACAGCAAAGGCAACCCGATTCCTTCCGCCCGCAAGTTCGTCCCCTACGACGAGTGACGCACCAGGCTGACCAGACGAATCAGGGATTGTCCCTGGTAGCGATACTCCACGCTTAGTTCTTCAAATTTCGGATTTCTGACATACGGCAAGCGGTCAACCTGCACGTCAAAGCGTTTTTGAAGCGTCCACTTCGCGTCTTCTTCCGGGTGAAGGGCTTTTGCCTCATTATCGGGAAGCGCCAGAAGGGTTTCCATCAGGTTGTGGGCTAATCGGTATGCGTGTTGCTGTGTGCTGATCCGTTTACCTTGAGATAACAGGCCCGTCAAGGAACTGCCTGTCATCAGAAGAATCAACCCAAATAGCAAGAGCGAAACGCTTACCTCAAGGAGCGAATAGCCGCACGCTTTTTGATGATGTGAGAAGCCGGGCTTCAACGGTGGCAACCTCCTTGCTGTACTCAAACTGCTCAACACTCAATTCCGGGAAGCGGCTTTTCAGCTCCGCCAACATCTCTGCAAATGCCTGGGGCTCTTTGCCTGCAAAGCCGAGGGTATAGGGCGTCAAGGTTAATTTGTACTTTGAAAGCTTTTCAGCCTGGTTTTTAATTGGCTCCACCTGAATCAGCGTTAAGTGATGCTTTTGGGCCAACGCTTCCAACTCTTCGCTGAGATGTTCCAGTTCACTCTCTGGTAAGGCCTGCACCTGTTGTTTCTCTTGGCTGGCGACAGGCAGCACTGATGCTTTCAATGTGCGTAGTTGCTGCTCATATTGTTTGAGCTGTTGGTTCTGAAGCCCAATCTCTTCGACAACGGGCAAATAAACACGAAAGAACAAGGCGGCAACACCCAGAAGCAGACCGGTATTCATCAACAATAATTTTTTGCTGGATACAGGCTTCATGATTCCCCTTCAACGCCTGTATAGCGCTTTTGGCACGTCGGCTGGGTTTCCGGCTGCAAGGTTAATTCAAACTGAAATGGCGCTTGGCTGGCTGCTTTATCCAGTTCGTCATCCGGGATTTCAATCATGGATTTACTAAGAGAAAACTGACAGCCGGTTTCGCCTTGAATGTGTTCAATAATCTCATTCAGCTTTTGGTAAGGGGCTTGCAAATTGGCCGTTGATTTAAAGGCGCCAATAAGCGAGAGTTGTGGGCGTTTTTCAATGTTTTGAGCGGATTTCCGGTGATCTCGCTTGGTCTGAACGGGAATCACTTCGACATCATTCAACACCACTTTTTGTAGATGCAGTGCTTGCCCCGCGTCTTTGAAATGCGGCAAGGCCACTTTTAACAGATGTCCATAACTAAAGGGTTTCTGGAAAGGTTTCAGCACGTGCAGATTGCTTTGTTTACCGTTTTGAAACTGATACTGCTCCAGCAAGCTTGTCGTTTCTTCCAACGCTTCCGCCTTGGCATCTCGAACAGTATTGAGATACAGGGTATTTCCCACTAAAAACAGCGCTGTCACGCATAGGACAATTCCTGTTGTCTGATTTAAATACAGTGCTTTCAGTGTGTTTAACATGCTCAATCCTGGTGGGCTCGCTGAAACCGGATCTCGTTTTCACTGGGAACAATCACCAGTTGGGCCACCTGTGTTTGATTATAGAAGAGTTTGACGGCTTGGGGTAAGGTGCTGTCCTGTCCGTTCTGGTCCGTTACGCTCAACCCGCCATCTGCCTGCAATTGGACTGACTGGATTTCATTCTGCCAGCGCCAAGGGCTATTCGTTCCAAAGTCCAGCGTCTTCTGCTCGTTCATCCACCAGGCATAGGGTGTCCATGAGAGAGTTGTCGTTTTGCCGGTAAACAAGGAGCGAAGCTGCGCGTTTTCCAGTAGGTTGGCAACCAACGTCAACGTGCTTTCCCGGTCTAAAAGCGCTTTGGGAGAGGCAAACCCAATTAGGCTGACACCAGTCAGAGCGGTCAGAATGGTCAGCGTAACCAGCAATTCCAGAAGGCTGTACCCCTTGGGTCGAGCTATTTTCATGGCGTATTCCTCAGCCAGATTTGCACGGGCTCAGACGCTAAAGGCAGGTTCACGTTTAAAAGACGTGGCGAAGAGTGCACAAAGCCAAATGAATGCTGGCTCAATGGCCATTCTGCCAGCACCTTTTTATTCAGAACCAATTGAAGTTGCTTGGGCGGTTGGGCCTTAAAGCGTAAAATGGATTCTTCTCCGTTTCGCATAAATTGCACACCCCGTCCTCGTTCCAGAAGTTCCAAGTGGCTTGCATCTTGAAGCATTATTCTCATTTGTGTTTCCAAGCGGATATTTTTTAGCGCCGTTTCCTGCTGTACTTTTCCGAGCGTGGCCTGAGCCTGAAAGAGGCTGGACAATAACTGTAGACCGCTGAAAAAGAGCAGGGCCATCAAACCGGAGGAAACCGTCAACTCCAACAAGGTCACGCCATGATTAGCTTGCCTCATTGGTTGCGTACCTCGCTCCAATGCGTGTCATAAGGCGCTTTTCGAACCAAAAGCGCCAAAGAGTCGGAGGTGGCCATTGGAAAAAAAGGAGGGCTCTGAATCAAACTGTGAAGCGCCGGATCGGCCTGGGTGTGCAAACGTGCCGGATATTCTCCCTGCAAGGCTGCAACGCTGCCATAGACTTCAACGTGTTGTTCTTCAGCCAATGCATAGCGTGGTGCAACAAGGGCAGCCTCAATGTGTTGAGATGACGTTTTTGGACGGTTCCAAATGGCAAGCACTGGCTTTTGATGCGCCTGAAATGCAATCTGGCCTTCGGTGGTGACAATCCCTAACACGGCGTTCGGATTGGTCGCCTGTTTACGCAACGCACTCGGCAAAGCAATATCATTGGTCGCAAAAATCGTTAGTGGCCGGTTATAGGCGGATTGACCGTCCGGCTCGGCGCTCATCAGAGCATGGATGCCACCATTAACCAGAATCAATCCTGAAAAGCGATCCCGGCTGCGGTGATTGATTGTTTTGATCAATCGTTGCTGGGTTAGTGCTTTTTGTGGATTGACCGTCCATTGCCAGTTTTGCGTCGTTATTTCCGCGCGCTGGCTCCGCTTATCCACGCTAATTATTGTTTTCAAAACCGAGAGTCTTTGATAGCCGTTACCATCCGGTGTTCCTGGCGTAGCGAGCAACTGATTGATCTCAATCGTTTGAGTATCCGGGGACGGGGCATTGAGCAGCAGATAATCGACGTTGCCATAAACAACAATCGCCCATGGCGTGGTATTCAGTTCAAACGTATCAGGCCCCGGCTGGACCTCTGCCAACGGAAAAGAGGCACCCTGAGCAGATGAAACAGGGGTTAGGAAAACCGAAGGCCGAGCAGGAGAAAGAGCCTGATCGGCAGTGGCATCACCAATGCTGGGCCAAACAGAAGCCGGAAGCGAAAGCGGTAATTCTTCATTGCTGTAATAACCCAAAACAGGCCAAACATCCGTTTTGGGCTTCTGAGGGCTATAAAATGGCCCCTGCGCTTTTTCAGATACCGAAATACTTCCTGCCGTGCTAAAGCATTCAAAAAACGAGAGCGGCAGCGGACCGGTTTCCACTTGAAACTTACCCGATAACATTTGTGCGGGGCTAACCTGTTTTTGAGACAAGGTTTTTCCCGAAATGTGATAGTTATATTCCAGCAAGCCCGGCAACGCTGTTTTTAAAGGTTTTGCCAAAACCTGATACGCCCCCTCAAACGGGGCATCGGAAAGCCGGATTGTTTGTGGCCGCTGGAATATCTCTTGCAGAGCTTGTACATGTATTAACGGATCGAAATCAGGAGACTGACTGTTGGGTGTTTTCGGGAACAGATAAAGCCGGTTTACGCTTAATTTTTCGTGTAGGTGTTCTTCACCCAGATTGAGTGCCGCTTGCGTCACATATGTCCCTTGCAAGGCCTGTTTCTGTACTCGCAATAAACCAATATTACCCTCAAAAAAGCTGCTGGCATTCACAATCAACACAGACAAAATTGAGAGTAAGAAGAGCATAAACACAAAGACAGAACCTGATGCGGCATTTTTCCGTTGGGATTGTCCAACCTGGTGCTGGGTGGGCGGCACCACGCGGTATATTTCCTCAACGGTGGTCAAGCCCCGTTCCACTTTTTGCAAGGCGGAATCAAAAAGGCTCTGGATTTTTTGGCTCTGCAAGTGACTTCTAATGCTCCCCAGCGACTCTTTTTTTCCAATCAACTCTGCCAAATGCTCATCCACCGGCATCACTTCAAATATCCCTTCACGTCCGTAATAGCCGGTTTGAAAGCATTGCTCGCATCCAATGGCCCGAAAGAATTGATGTTCTTTTTTTGGATTTAACCCCAGACTGCGGATGAGATCCTGGCCCGGCGTATAGGCTTGGGCGCAATGCGGGCATATTTTTCGCAACAGGCGCTGTGCGACAACACCCAATGTGGCGCTGGCAATCAGATAGGGCTCCACCTGAATATCCAGCAAACGGATAATCGCACTGGGAGCATCATTGGTATGGAGAGTCGATAACACCATGTGACCAGTGAGCGCCGCCTGATACGCGATTTCTGCTGTTTCGGCATCCCGGATTTCTCCCAGCAAAATGGTATCCGGGTCTTGCCGTAAAATGGATCGCAACCCGTTGGCAAAGGTTAAACCCACCTTGGGATGCACCTGTACTTGGGTAACCCCTTTTAACTGGTATTCAATGGGGTCTTCAATCGTGACGATATTTTTTTCGCTGTGTAAGATATGCGACAGCGTTGTATACAACGTGCTGGTTTTGCCGGAGCCGGTCTGACCGGTAATCAGGATCATTCCCTGGGGCTTTTTAATCCAATTGTAATAGGTAATCAACGCTTCGCCTTCCAAACCCAAATCGCGGAGTTCCTGAAACGGGTTTTTATGCGGCAGCAAGCGAATGACTACTTTTTCGCCATGCATGGAAGGAAGCGTGCTGACTCGCAAATCCACCGGCTCGCCGTGAATGGTTTCCGTAATGCGTCCGTCTTGGGGGACACGCGTTTCAGCGATATCCAGGTTGGCGGCTACTTTGATTTTGGATACCAAGCGGGTGCTGTATGGAAATTCAGCAGATGAAAGCGTTTGGATGTCATGCAGCAAACCATCTACCCGGAAGCGCACCAACATTGTATGATCGGCCTGAGGCTCCAGATGAATATCGCTGGCACGCAAGCCTTGGGCTCTTGCAAGCAAGTCCTGAAATACTTCGCTCACGGATGGGTCGAATGCGTTTCCTGTTTCCGGCAGCACTGTTGAAGAATCTTTTGCCAACCAATGGGCAAACGGCCGGAAAACCGTCTCAGGAATCAGGTATAAACCTACCGGGCAGGAGAACGTTTGCTGCAACTTGTCTGGCAAGTCCGGGTGGAAATCGACGGTTCCGCAATAGAGCATGTCATTGAAGAAAGCCAGCGGCAATACGTGGTGTTCCAGCAGCACATCTTTAGGCAGAGAAGTAATCAATGCCGTATCCAGTAACGCGGGTTCAAATTGCTGCTGCAATTGTGCAATTAAAGGCGCAAAAACCACTTCTGGTGAAGTGGTTGGGAGGTGGCGTTGCCAGTCGGCAGCCTGTGCATAAGCAAATGTACTCATGGCGCCGGTGGCCCAATTGACTCTGCGTTCTGCGCTTTGAGCGGTACAACCGGCTCTCGTTCAGCCTGGGTCTTCGCCTCAATCAGATGGGGCGTCACAAAAATCACCAACTCGCTTTGATCTTTGCGGTTGTCATGCCCAGCGGCCAAATCACCGATAAACGGGATCTTGCCAATCAGCGGGATTTTTTGGTAACTAAACCTCTCCTGGCTCTGAGTCAATCCGGCAATCAAAATCGTTTCCCCATCAATCACATTGACGGATGTTGTGGCTTGCCGACGACGGACGTTGGGAATCTGGGTATTGTTGACACCGGTGGTAAAGCTGGACACGCCGGAAACTTCAATATTCAGATCGGTGTGAATCAAACCGTCACGGCCCACCGTGGGCGTCACTTCCAGCATGGTGCCTGCATTAATAGTTTGCAGGTTGGAGGTAATGGTTGTCCCAGCACCGGTTCCAACCGCTGCTGTTAGCTCAAAGTTCAAGTCTTCAGAGATATTAATCTTGGCCTTGCGTCCGCTAATCGTAGAAATGCTGGGTCTTGCCCGAATGGTGGCATGCCCGTCGTTAATGAGCGAGGTAATGGCCTGATTGATGAGCGTAAACTGCATGGTTTCCACTTTTTTGATGAAATCCCAGCGGATTTGCGGGGCCAGCAGCGTTAACTGATCCCGTCCGTTTTTAGAGAGTTCCACAATGTTGATTTCCAAGGCAACTTGGGGCTGGGCTACATCCACTTTGCTGGCGTAATCTTTGACTTTGGCGATGAATTGCTCGACGCCGGTGACAATCAGGGCGTTTCGCTCTTCATTCACTTTAATTTGGGCCGCGTCAATTTCCGGCGGGAGCAGGTCCATGAACGATTTCGCGGTCATGTTGTTCAGCTCGATCAATTCGCTCTTGGAGAGCTGCTGCACCATGCCGTTGGTGGTATTGGGTTCTCCCACCAAAAACCGGTTTCCTTCGCGCACATACGACAGTTTGGAGCCCGCTAAAATGGTTTTCAAAGCTTCTTCAAATGGCATGGCTTGCAAGCGTACCGTTACTTGACCGGTCGCCCGGCCAAAAATAATGATTTCCACGCCCGCCTGGTTGGCAATTTGCTGTAGCAGGCTGCCCAGATCGCCGTTTTTGACATTGACCGTCACCAGGCGCAAGCCCGGATCTTTGTTGGAATTGGCTGAAACCGGGTTATTGGGCAAAAAGGGCATGGGCTTTTCGTCTGTGGGTTGCGAGATGACATACACTCCGCCCACTTTCTCGTATGTTGTTCCCAAGGCCAAGCATAGGGCATTCAGGGCCTCTTCAAAGCCCACGTTTTGTAGTTTTAAACTGACTTGCCCGGTCAACTGGTTATTGACCACCAGGTTCTGTCCGCTGGCCTTGGAAAGCAGGTTAAAGGCGTCTTTGGCTTCGGTCTGTTTGAGGTAGAGACGGATGGCATTGCTTTTGGCGTCATAGCCGTTAGAGGCGTCCTGGGCTAATGCTACGGGAGCCAGGCAGAGCTGAGCCAGGAGGGTCATTGCAGTGATTGAACGCCAATTAATCGACACGGATGGTCTTTCCTTGCTTTTTTTGCTTCAGAATCACGGCCTCATCCGTGATTTGCTGGACAACATAGCCGCCTTCCAGCGTTTCACCAAGTCGAATATCCTTAATCGACTCTTGCTCTCCCATAATTTTGAGGGTGGCGACCGTCCCATCGCTGCCCTGGGCAACGCCGATCAGGCTGAACGTGGTATCGGGGGGCGGTGGTGGAACAGAAAGCATCACAGGAGGCGGCGCAGGCATGGTCAGTTCCGGTGGCAATACGGAAGGCGTGTAGCTGGCCGGAATGATGCCCATCTCCCCTTTGGACAGGCTTAAAGCCGAATCCGACAACTCCGTTGCGTCTTTTTGACCCGAAAGCCCATAACGGACTGGGCTCGGGACTACCACCAGCTTGCCGTCCGATAGTCTGGGCAGATCCTTTTGCGAGAGATGTGGCGCATAACTGGGTTCCAGGGCCATATATTGGATAATCAGCCACAGCACACCAACAGCAAAACCCGTAAAGCTCAAGGCAATTGCTTTCATTGGAAGCATTTTAGGCGTGACAGAATGACCAACAGGCTGTCTGCTGGCATTCGGTAAATCTTCCGGCTGCAATTTCCAAGGATATGTGGGTTGTTCAAGCACCAAACAAATGCTCCCAATCAAGACGGCGGCGGCCTGCTTCATTGTAGAAGCATTTGGATGAGCTTCCCTTCCTGCAAGGAGAGGGTTTAAGGCTCCGTCATCTAGGGGAGATTCTGTTGGAATCTCGCCAACTTTTCACCTTTCAGGAGGACATGCTTGGTTTTCCCGTTGTCCAGGTGAAATTCAAATTCAATTCGCTCTTTGGCCTCTTTCAGGGGAGCAATTGGAAAAGCTATCACTTCCGTAAAGCGTTTGCCGTAGTTTTGAACCAGTTCCGGTGGCATAGAGGTTGTCTGGGATGTCCCCAATGCTTTGATCAGTGTTTTTCGATCCGCCACGGCCTGGGCTTTCACCACATCATGGCGGAACTTGGTTTGCAGGTAAACCCGATCCGCCTCTTGAGTCTGTGGAATCGTTAGTTCCACGGCAGGATACAACTTGATGCGCAGCTTCTCAGCCGCTGCCGGTTGACGAGCTTGAGACACCGGCAGGAGCGTCAAAAGAGCAAGCAGGCTGCAAAGCAGTAATGGTTTTCGTGAATCTGTCATTTCTCCACTTTATGGTTCTGGAGGAGCAATGGCATCCTACAAATAGCCTTTCAATTTTAAGCGACACCTAGGCAGAGCCAATGAGCAAAGAATTTTTCGAATAGGTGTTGAGTGGACTTTTAAAATTTGATTATCGATTCTGTTCCAGATAATAGCGCGCATAATTAGCATAAGCATTATTAGGATCTAGGACCAATGCTTTCGTGTAAGCCGCGACAGCCTCCTGCTTTTTGCCAAGATGACTGTATCCCGTTCCCAGCAGATAATAGAGAAGGCCTTTTTTGGGGTACATGGCAATTAGTTTCCCATGCAGAGCAACTGCTTCCTCATGTTTGCCTTGTCTTGTATATGAATTTGCCAGGTTAAACTGTGCTAAAAAGGTTTTGGGATTGATAGTGATGGCTTTCTTATAGGCCTGCTCAGCCTGAATCAGTTTGCCTTGTTCTTCGTAAACAGCGCCTAGTTTGTTATAAGTATCGTCATCAGGCTGAATGGCAAGGGCTTTTTGGTATTCCGATTCGGCCTCCGCCCGCTTACCCTGAGTGGAATAGGCAATTCCAAGATTTTTGTAGGCATGGACATAATGAGGATCGATGGAAAGGGCTTTTTGGTAAAGCTCAATGGCTTCATGCAGAAAATCTTTCTGATGGAGGAATACTGCTTTCTCATGAATAGCCTTGGCAGGAGAGTGCGACATTTTTGTCATATCAATTTCTGTAATAGGAAAGGCGTCTTTTGTGTCGCTATTAGCCCAAGCTTTTGCTTTTAAAAGGTTGTCATACCCATTCCACTGATTAAATCCCAATATGTCGTCTTCGCCTATTAGGTCAAATAGAGCCTTTGCCGTTGCTTTATCTTGATGAATAACGGAAAGCCAGCAGAAAGTATTCAGTCTTTCTAGCGTTAGTAACCTACGCTTAGCCATCGCAATATAGCCCGCCTTGAGTCTCGTCCAAGGCAACTCATAAGCTAAAAACTCATGGGGAGACATCTCTACCCA
>CAZXUP010000032.1:0-885 GCA_964643815.1 uncultured Vampirovibrionales bacterium | reverse complement strand
TGAACCGGGAGATAAAATAGCCCATTGTGAAAACTGCCTGAGATCATCTGAATCCCCACCCCACCGGAAAAGCAGTGAAAAGCCCATATTGCTATAAAGTGGTAGATAGTCTGGAAACTGCTGGGTGCCTTCTGTAAAGATCTCTTGTATTTCAGGACTGGGAGCAGCGTTTCTGGAGATTTTGAGACTTACAACGTAATATTCCGGATCTACCTTCCCCATATCTTCCTTGGCCTGCAAGACTTCCCAAGCCTTTTCCAAATAGCTAATAAACCCATCCGAATCTTTGATCTCGTGGGCGTAGCCACCACCTCTGACCTCCCAGGCCTTGTTCAGGTAATAGTTTGCAAGAGCAATACAAGGAGTTGGAGATTCAGGATATTTCTCAAGCCATTGGGAAATTCTCTGCTCATATGCGCCATTATCAGTTTCTGAAAGGGCTTTATAGAAGAGGTTTAATTGGTTACTTCCATCTGGTAAAACATACTTGCTTGTTTGTCGCCATTCAGCAGCCAGGCTCTCTAAAGTTGCAAAATTACCACTCTCGAAATAGCCTTTCAACTCTGCTTTTAATGATGCTGTTTTAGACTTCGTTTCTTGATCAACCGTTTGATAGGCTTTTGCTCCCTCTAAGAACTCCTTGTCTAGTACCAAGTCACTTGCTTTTAGGATTGGGGGTTGTTTCTTTGAGGAAAAATCAAAATCGCTCGTGAAATCCGATGTTTGTCCTTCAGCAGGATACTCCACACGCAGCTTTTCTGCTGCCGCCGGTTGATGGACCTGCAATACCGGCAGGAACATCCAAAGAGCAAGCAGACTACAAAGCAGTACTGACCTGAGTCCGGTTTAGGGGTGTGTTTGAAAGTAGAGATTTCCAGTAACATG
>CAZXUP010000031.1:8613-15481 GCA_964643815.1 uncultured Vampirovibrionales bacterium | reverse complement strand
CCACCAACGCAGGACGTTTGAACATTACCGCCAACGATCAAATCAGCATCAACGGCGCCGGCTGGACCAGCACCAACGACATCATCAACGCCAACTCCACCAACGGCGGTAACGTTACCCTATCAAACACCACACTCACCGGTACCGCACCAATCTCAGGCATCACCGGCACCCAGAACAGCGCCTCCGCCGGAATTTATTTCGGCACCAACGGCGGCAGCTACACCATCACCAACACCAGCGTCAACAACAACGTCAACATTACCGCCAAAAACAATAACATTACCCTCGGCACCAGCGCCGCCCCCGTCAGTATTACCGGCACCACAACATTTAATGCGGGCAACGGCGATGTCACCAGCGTCGCGACCTTTGGCGGTAGCGTTTCCGGTACGGCAGGACGCATCGGTCTGGTTTCCACCGGCAACATCACCTCCGCAGGACTGACGGCAACCGGCAACACCGGCTGGTACGGCGCGGCGGATGAAACCCTGATTGTCCAAAGCCGCAACGGTGATATTCTCGGCAGCGGCTTCACCACCAGCGGCGCAGGCAACATACGCCTGCAAGCGGGCGGATCGGCGTATCAAAACGCCAACAACGATATCAACGTCAGCAATGTGGTCGCAGGTCAGAACCTGGCCTTGTACGCGACCGGCGCGAACGCGGGCACCTCCATTAACGTCGGCGGAACCAGCAGCGTGACCGGCCACATCACCGCCACCAACATCAACGCTTCCAACCAAAAATCCGCAACCACCGGCGGCATCAGCATCGCTACCTCGTCAGGCAACATCAATACCGCACTCGTCTGGTCCAACGCCGGTACCGTCAATTTAACCGCCAACAACGGCAGTATCCTGCAAGACACATCGGTATATTCCGGTTCCAGCACCGGCGTCGCCAACGGCAAAACCGTCTGGGGTTCGGGCCCCATCAACCTGACGGCACAAGGCGGCGCGAACCGCTACATTGATACCGGCGTCATGGCGTTGACCGCCACCGGCACCGGCGGAGATATCACCGCCAAAGCATCCGGCGACGCCAACGGAAACGGCACCGGTGTATCAATCAACCTGAGAGGCCGAGCCGACGGCAACCTCTCCGCCACCAATATCAGTAACGGCAACACCACCGGACACGTCTACCTGGGCACCAGCATCGGCGCCTCGGCAACCGACCTGGAAGATTCACCCGGCACCACGATGGACGTCATGGGCGCCACCACTGTCAAAGCCAATGGTGATGGCAGGTTCTACGGCAGCTTTAAGACATTGGACGTGACCGCCAGAAGCGTGAACGGACAAGTGGACCGGGGTTCCGTCAACATTTCAAAAATAACGACCTCCGCCACCACCGGCACAGCCGTCAACCTGGCAGTGCTGCAAGGAAAGATTACCGGCGGCAACGTTTCCACCGCCGGCAGCGCACATATCTACCTGCAAGCCGGAAGCGTGACTCCGAGAGACACATTGACCAACATCAACCTCACCAACGTCACCGCGGGCGGTAACCTGGACGTGGTGGTGGCCGGCAGCACCACCGGAACCGACAGCGGACAGTCGGTCGTCATCACGGGCAGCAAAGGCGGCACGTCATCCGCCACCCAGCCCGGCGGCGGCGCGCCCGTTGGCTCCGTCAGCATGCCGTAACGCTACAAGCCGTAGAGTTTCTGGATTGTTTTGACATCCCGGTTTGACAGTTGAGACGCGATGGGGTGCGTGAACATGACATCGCCCGGATCGGGACTGTGCCCCCAGATGCCGATCGCATGACCCATCTCATGCAGCGCCATCCTGTAAATCTGCTGCTGGCGGGCCTCTATTGGCAACGTCCGCACTTCATCCGCATCGCCAATGTTCAACGTCACGGTCACAAAATCCATCCGTCCGCGCTCCAGTTGCTCTTCGGTCATCTGGTATTCCGTGTGTCCCACATCCGAATACGGATCGGCCAGCGCCTTCTCTCTTAAAACAACCAGGATATTGGCGCGACGTTCATCGGCCACTTCTTTAAATTGCAGGCGCTGGTTCGCCGCCAACTCCCAGGCATCCAGGCTTCGCCGGACGAGAGGAGCGACAAAGGCCTGCTCCGGCGTATCGAGTCGCACATGCACCAGCACCGGTCCGAAACGATTTCGCCAGAGTAGTTTTCTCCCTTGGCTGGAACGGGTTGCCGCTGTCGCATAATCCGGCAACGCCATCGCCTGATGATGAAATTTCTGATAGCTATCGACAATCGCCTCAATTGGCGGATCCGGTTCAGTCACCTGCTTCAGGTACGTCTGGTATTCCGCAACCGCGCTTTCTATCCGGCCCAGTCTTTCATACAAAACACCCAGGTTACGGTGCAGCAACGGCTCTTCTGGAGCCACTTCCAATGCCCGCTGATACAATAGCGTCGCTTCCTCAAAACGATTCAGCTTCATCAGCAAGTTGCCCAGGTTGTTGTAACCTTCAACCAGTTTTGGGTCTAAATCAATCGCTTTGCGATAAGACGCGATGGCCGTTTCGTAATCTTCCCGCTCAGCGGCGTCAATGCCCCGGTTATAGGTATCGACGGATTGACGACGTTTCTGCGCGATCGTTTTTGTTTCGTTCATCGCATACAGTTCCGACAACCGATAGCTCATCGAAAGGCGGGTATCGCTTGGGCGCTTGAACGCCCGCTCCAGACGGCGGATTCTTTCTTCCGAGGGCTGCGCGTCGTATTTTTTTCCGAACACCTGCTGCTCCAGTACGTTCAATCCAATCCGGGCGCCCGCACTGTTGACGGAACCGGCAGAACTCGCATTGGATTGCGCCAGACTGGAAAGCATCGCCACCATGTAAATAACAGGAAGCAGGAAACCCGTAAAAATAATGATTAAACGCAAGCGCCTCATCATTCTCTATCCAGCCTCCGAGAAAAAGACATCCACAAAATCAAGCAGGCTTGTTTTGGTATTGCGTATATTCTGAGATTTTTGGTCTGTAATTTTTCCAGCGTCTTTTCCGGTTTCAATGCGTTTAAACTCAAGCCCCATTAATTTTTTATAAGCCAAATCCGCATCATGCATCTTGCCCATTTTGCGATAGAGCACCGCCAGGTTGTAATAGCCATCCTGATCATCCGGCTTTACCAGGGTTGCTTTGCGATAAACGGATCACGCCTGTTTGTCTTTATGGGCCAATTCGTACACAAAGCCCAAACGGTTTAGCACCTTGGTATTGCCCGGATCGCTCATCAGGACATTCCGATAGGTGTCAATCGCCTTATCGTAAGCCATATCTTTTTGATACGCATAGGCCAGATTAAGCTTGGCCTTGGTAAACGTCGCATCCAACTCCACCGCGTGTTCATACGCATGACGGGCCTGCTGCCATTTGCCCTGACGTTCGTAAATAAACCCCAGGCCGTTATAAAGCAATGGTTTCTTCTTCACATCGCTGCACAGACTAATCGCTTTTCCCATGCTTTCTGCCGCCTTGATGGGGTTGCCTTTGCCCAAGGCCACAAACGCAAAGTTGGCATGCAAATTCCATGGCTTGGTTTCCAGCCTGTCCAACATGGCAAACTGTCCAACGGCTGCATCATACTGATCCTGCAACAACAATGTCAGCGCGTAATCGTTCAAATCCATCGGCGTTGGCGCGAAAGAAGTGCTGAGCGCATAAAACATGGATGCCGCTTTATACTGCCTGGCCTTTAACGCCTCTTTTCCTTTTTGTGACGCAATGGACGCCGTTTGCTCCAGCAGTTTTTTCAAGGACGCCTGATCGGCTTCCGGCACCCTCGGCAACAGCAGCACCAGCCGTCGAAACGATTCGGCCTCTAGAGGATTTCGTTGCAAATTATGCAGATACACTTTTCCGGCCATCACCGTTTGTCCGGCTTGCTCCAAGGCCGAACCATACATCAATTCAAGAGACAAATTCTCAACGTCTTGCCGAAGCCCTTCCAGATGCCGGATCGCCTCCATCAGGTAACCGGAGCGCATCAGGTTTTCGGCCAGTCCCATGCTGGCCTCCAGGCTGCGCGGATTTTGCGTCAGGGCCGCACGCCATTCGTAAGCGGCATAGTCCCATTGGCCCGCATTCATGTAACCGCGCGCCGATTCGATATGCTGCGCCTCAATCGAAGAGTCCGCCCAGCCAAGCGGTATATACATCAACATCAAAACCCACACAAAAATTCGTACAGGGATCCTCATCCATTTCAAGAAAGACATGATCATTCGCACCTCATCACCAGGTTGTTAACGGTAAATAGGGAAAATAAGGCAGGTACCCGCCATAGATAGGATTACTCAACGCCCGGTCTCCGTTATTCGTCAACACGTAGGTCATATCCACATACTGGTCGCCGGGTGTTTTAAGCTGCAACCCCACCAGCAAGCCATGCTCAAAAACAAACACGGTGGCGGCGCCGGTTTTTTCTTCGCCGTAATAGTAATAGTTTTCAATCACGGGAAACATTTGCGTGGCCCGCACGATGTCATCCGGCGGCGCACCCATCGTCCGAATGACATCATTGGTGGTGGAAGAGGCATACACCAGATTCTGGAAACTGGGCTCGTTTGTCCAGGGTGTGGCTCCTGTTCTGGCTTCAGCCGATAGACCTGTAAGAAGGAAGAAGCTGCAGAAAAACAGCAGGCTAACGCAACTCCTTAATAACAGTCGGTTGCTTGAAAGATCGCGCGAGTCATTTTTCTGCAGCCATTCCAATTTCATTTCAGCCTCTCCGTTTTTTCAGGTTATTTTCTTTTGTATTTGCCGCTGATTTGGCTTGGTTCATCACGCCCGAATCAGAAGCCAGCGTATCAATTTCGGTATAATCGAATTTCAGGTATTCAAACTGGGCGGTTGTCCATGCTTCTTTCCCATTGGGCAATAGCAACTTGACCCAGCCGGAACGGGTATGACCCAGATAAGGGTATTCCTTGCCGACTTCCACCAACCCGATCTGTTCTCCCGTATTCATGGGCTGACTGAAGGCATCCGCCGGTTTCAAGGCCAGCACCCTGGGTTGCGGCAAAACAATCTCCCCCACGCTGCTATTGTTTTGCACGGGAATTCTGCCGGAAGGAACAACCGAATAATTGTACGCGTTAAGGCCAACAACCTTGCCCTGGACATTGGATTGCCTTTGGTTACCGGGAGTAACACCGGCAAACACGCGACGCTGGGCATCCAGCCTGTCTTGGCGAAGCGTATCCAGTTGGGCGTTACGTGTATTGTCGTAAACGGAAGGAATCTTGCCGAACGGAATAGTCAGGCCCGCCTGCATAAACCAGCCCATGCCGTTCTCTCTGCCGTTGGTGAGGGTTGAGATGCCGGGGTTGTTTTGGACCCCGACTTGCATCCCGAAGTTGGAGCGGCCCAACACCGCGTTAGGCAACGGCAACGGGTTTCTCGGCAAAATCAGCGCGGAGTTTCCGCCGCCGCCGCCACGGCCCGCCGCCGAATAGTTGGGCTGTGACACGACAATGGGCTGAAGCACGTTGGTATTGCTGTTCTGGTTATTGTTCAGGTTAGCGTCGTTCACGTTGCCGTTGACGGCAATACCCGTATCGTTGGCCTGCTGGTTATTGTTCCCCAGAATACTGTCGGTTGCGCTACCAGTGTTTATGTTAATCGTGTCATCCCCCCAACCCGGAATCTGTGCAAACCCTACGGTGACGGAAAGCATCAATGCGATCTGTAGGGTTTTTGGAAAATATTTTTTGGACAGTGTGTACATTATTCAATACCCCTGCTTGCTGTGTAATTGGTTCTTGTATTGAGCTATCAAAACCAAAATCAAAACTCATCCAAGCTGCGTCATGGCTTACGCGATATAAAATTTAAGAGGGGGAAAGCTCCCGGATCCCAAGTCGAGATCCGGGAGCTTTCCAATTTTTATTGGAACACGTTCTGGTTGACGGTTTGGGTGTTGTTGAGGTTGACGCTGCCCTCAGCCTCACCCGAGCCGAAGGAACCGTTGATGCCGATTCCGGTGTCGTTCATGATGGCGTTGCCTTGCCCCATGATCGATCCGCTCAGGGCACCGGTATTGATGTTGATTTCCTCGATTTCAATACCGCCGCCGGCTCCGTTGCCCGGCAAGCCCAGACCGAAGCCCAGCGCGCCAAGGTTCACATCGCCGTCAAAGATGGTGGAATTGGCGCCAGCCACGTTGCCGATTTCAACATCACCAACGCGACCTCCATTGATGTTGACGATGCCTTCGTTTTTCAAATCACCGTTGATCAGCAGATTTTCTTCAAAATCGCTGTTCTGGATGTTGAAGGCAAAGTCGCCGTCAGCTTGCTGGTTGAACAGGCTGTTGCTGACGTCAGCATCCTGGATGGTGGGTGAGAAGTCACCGCTGGTTTCCTGCGTGAAGAATGCATCTTCAACATCCACGTCTTGCAGGTTCGGTGAGAAATCACCCCAGCTTTTCTGATCGGCGAGGTTGCTGTCTTCGATTTCAGCATCTTGAAGGTTGAGCTTCACGCCGCCATCACCGCTATTCTGTTGCGCAGCCATGTTGGTGTCTTCGATTTCGGAATCCGTCAACACGGGTGACAATTGACCGCTGCTGTGCTGGTTCACCAGGTTGCTGTCTTCGATTTCGGAACCCACCATTGCCGGTGCAACCGCGCCACTGGTGCTTTGGCTATGAACCAGGTTGCTCTCCTCGATTTCGGTATCCTGGAGGTTGGACGCGAACGAGCTGCCATTGACGTACTGATCGGCCAGGTTGGTGTCTTCGATCTCGGAATCCTGCAGGGTCGGAGACAGCTTGCCGTGGTTGCTGAAGGTGCCCAGGTTGCTGTCCTCGATTTCGGTGTCCTGGAGGTTGGACGCGAACGAGCTGCCATTGACGTACTGATCGGCCAGGTTGG
>CAZXUP010000031.1:0-8513 GCA_964643815.1 uncultured Vampirovibrionales bacterium | reverse complement strand
TGTCTTCCATCTCGGCATCCGTCAGGTTCACGCCGACACCGCCGCCGCCCACATACTGATGGGTCAGGTTGCTGTCCTCGATTTCGGAATCCTGGAGGTTGGGTGACGCCGAACCGCCTGAGTTGAAGGTGCCGAGGTTGTTGTCTTCCACCTCGGTATCATTGCCCTGGACGTTCAGCGAAGCAGGCGCACCAGTGCTGAGCGTGCCCAGATTGCTTTCTTCGATTTCGGAATCCTGGAGGTTGGGAGACAGCGAACCAGTAGAGTGGAGCGTACCGAAGTTGGTGTCATCCACATCCGTATCCTGGAAGTTCGGTGCAACCGCGCCGCTGGTCCACTGATCAGCCACGTTGTTGTCGTCAGCATCCTGGAAGTTGGGAGACAAATTACCATCGGTAGTCTGAGCCGCGAAGTTGCTATCTTCGATTTCACCTTTGGTCACGTTTGGCGAGAAGGCGCCTACGGTTTCCTGCTCGTTGAAGCTGTCTTCCAGATCCGATTTTTGCAACGCCGGAGAGTTGGCGCCTTCGGTTCTCTGGTTTACCAAATCGCTATCTTCAATTTCGGCGTCTTCACCTAAAATCGGAGAGATAGCGCCAGCGGTCGTGTTGTCGCCAATCTGGCTTGCTTCCAGTTCGGAATCCAACAGGTTGGGAGAATTATTACCCAACGATGCTTGCTCTCCCAGGTTGCTATCTTCGATTTCAGCATCTTGACCCAAAATCGGCGATACGCCACCTGCGGTTGTATTATCACCAAGCTGGCTGTCTTCGATTTCCGAGTTGCTCATAGCCGGAGATTGATCACCTTGGGTTTCGACGTTGTTGAAAGAATCTTCAAAGTCGGTATCGATATCAACATCCGTATCGAAATCGACATCAAATTCGGCTTCCAACTCATTGTAGGAATCCGTAATGGGCGACAGTACATTGACACTCAGATCTTCAAGCGTCAATTGCGCAAAAGCCGCTGAAGAACCGGCCAACGCAACTGTGAACGCCAAAGCAAACAGTTTCTTATTCATGTTCTCTACCTCATCTCTATCAAATTAATAAATAAACGAGACCCTAACGAATCAACTCAACGGAACGCCTACCTAATCCTGTAGGCGCAACAAGAGACTACTTTGAATCGTCAGTCCGTTTAATAAACGACTGGTTTTTATCCACCGGTCGTTTATTAAACTGAGCCTATTCTATGGAAAGGGCAGCAGAGCTGATTATTACCAGTGTGGGTAGAATTTCACACCCCAAGTGGGCAATCTTTAAAAATCGTACTAAATCAACAAGCCAGTTCGGAACGTTCCTTGCCAAAGCGACGGCAAAGCATTATGCCTGCATTAGGCCAGGCAAAACAGCGGCTACGGCAATTTTTCCACGGTTCCGTTGATAACCTCGCCACGCAAAAGAGAAGCACCATGCAACAGCACCTTGCCTTTTGCCCCTTCAAAAACAACCGGTCCTTCCACAGTGCTGCCATTCATCATCTCCAGTACGTATTCAATCGAATCACGTTCCGAAGCACTGCTTGATGCCTGTTGTAACGTCCAACCGGGTGCATGCAAAAAAGGCGCACCTGGGGTTTTCAACCGATAGGCCTCGTAATCATCCGGCCCGGCGCCCGAGGTTTTCCGCCCATTCACGTAAACCGTCTGCTCCGGTGTTATCAGCGTTGTTTGTGACAGCGAACTCTTGATCAGGTAACCATTAATCGAAGACATCCCATTGGAGCCCATAGACACCACTGACGCACGAGAGCCGTTTGCATTGATCTGAATATTATTCGTGCCAATGCTCTGAAAACCACCCAGCCCTGTAAAGCGAACCGCTCCAACCGTTGAATGATCCAACGTCGCGCTCGGCCCGCCCAGGGTAATCTTGCCGGAAACATGACTATCCCGAAGCGTCAACGAACGTCCCGCCGTAATATTGTGCGTGGCCGTCACCTGTTCCAGCATCACGCTTCGGCCTGCCGCCACAGAACCTGTAATATCGCTTCGGGTTAAAACAACATCCCTACCGGCAGCAATCTTTCCTTGCAGGTAGCAATCCGTACACTGCACGTTCCGCCCTGCGGCCAGATGATCTTTAATGGACGCGCCATTCAAATTGAGATCACGTCCCGCCGCCGCGTAATTCATGAACCTGAAATTTTCCGCAGTCGCAGGCAAGGCCGAGATGAAGGCCAATACACACAAAAAAGAAAGCAATTTGTTTCTCATGCTATTTTTCATACCACGATACACGCCCATCAGAAAAGCTCAGCCATTGAAGATATTTGGATCAAACTATTCGAGCAATTTAAAATTCCGGGGCCGCAAGATAAAATACCCACGCTGACAGAGGGGATACTGTAATGTTCACGTTAGAGAGCTGTTGCGTAAACGAAAAATTGCAACTTGAATTTGAAAAAGTCTTTGCCCGAACAGAAGAAATTTTTACCCTGGTTTCGCCCAGTGCCTATTATGATCGCCCCATCCCATTACGGCATCCCATCAATTTTTACGAGGGCCATCTGGCGGCATTTTTATGGAACACCTTGTTTGGTAAAATTTTGGGAGCCACTAGCATCAAGCCCAAATTCGATCGGCTTTTTGAGCGCGGGATCGATCCGATCGATCAACAGGCCGCCAATGCAAAAAACATCTCTCAATGGCCCTCCAGAGAAGAAACGGTCGAATACAAACGTACGATTCACAACCGGTTTTTTGAATTTCTGTCAGAAGTCAATCTGGATTCTGAGACCCATCCATTACTCAAAAACGGCTATGGCCTCTGGCTCACTCTGGAGCATGAAATGATGCACCAGGAGACGCTTTTGTACATGCTGCACCAACTGCCCCATCCTCTCAAAATCCAAAACAACACGATGCCTGAAACAACACCCAAAACAGATAATCTAATTTCAGGCAAAGCAACAAACAAAATAGAGATGATAAATATACCCGCTGGGAAAACCATCTTGGGTGCTGCCCCCAACGAATTTGATTTTGTCTGGGATAACGAGCAACCCCACAGGATAGTAGACATTGATCGGTTTTCAATGGATGTTTTTAATGTCACCAACGGACAGTTTCTGGAATTCGTAGAAGCCGGTGGTTATCAGCGTCCTGAATTTTGGACGCCCGAGACATGGCAATGGAAAAACGTACAGAAAAAAGAGCATCCCTTTTTCTGGAAAAAAACAGATGCGGGTTGGCAACTAAAGAATTTCTTTTCAACCCATACACTACCGCTTTCCTGGCCCGTTTACGTAACCCATGCGGAAGCAGTCGCCTACGCCCGTTTTATTGGCAAGCGCCTGCCCACCGAGGCCGAATGGCATCGGGCCGCCTTTGCCGATCAAGCCATCACCCATCCTTGGGGCAACGCTCCAACAACAGTAGAACATGGCAATTTCGATTTCCATCACTGGAGCCCCGTTCCGGTCGGTCAAACTCCAAAAGGAGCCAGCGTGTTTGGTATTCAGGACATGGTTGGCAATGGCTGGGAGTGGACCTCAACGCCATTCTACGGATTTCCGGGTTTCCAGGCATCGGTAGCCTACCCGCCGTACTCTACTGATTTTTTCGACGGGCAGCATTTTGTGGTGAAGGGCGCCTCCTGCTTTACCGATGCTTGTTTGCTGCGGCGTTCATTCCGAAACTGGTATTACTGGCACTATCCCTACATGTACGCAACTTTTAGATGTGTTCAATAGTCGCTACGCCCAATCATCGACGGAGACGTTGGCAACTACAACGCTCATTGAAGCCTGAAATACAAACGCCGTTTAAACTTCCAGCAGCATCATGCCAAAGTTCTCTTCCGGGTCGCTCCACTGCCGCAAGCAGCAATAACCCAGCCGTTCAAACCAGGCCGCCAATTCGGTCGGGTCAAATTTTCTGGAAATTTCCGTTAAAATGCATTCACCCTGTTCAAACACAAACTCGCGTCCCAACGCCCGAACATACACCGTTTGGAAGCAGTCGCTTTCCAGGTACATTTCAATTTGATGGGCGGCTTCGTTATAAATGGCGCGATGCGTCCAGCGTGACACATCGAAATTGGCCTCCAGACGCTGGTTGATATGAGACAGCATGTTCAGGTTAAACGCCTCCGTCACGCGTTGACGGTCGTTATAAGCGGAAATAATTCGCTCCACCGGTTTTCGCCCATGCGGTCTTCGATCAAAACCCAATAACAACCGGGAACCTTGCCCCATGCTCTGCATTAAGTTTCTGAAAAACACATGCTGAAAGGCGACGGTAAAATTGCCGATGCTGCCACCCAGAAACAAAAATAATTTGTTTTGCATGTCCGGCAACAGGTGAAGCGCTTCTTCGTAAAACCCCGCCAGTCCTAACACCTGAAGCCGGTTATACTGCCCTGTCAAGTCTTCGGCGGCTTCCAGCAAACCTGTTTCATTGATATCAACCGGCACATACAACAGCGGCTTCTCGTCTCTCTGCCAGGCGTCCAGTAATGTCCGCGTCTTTGCGGAAGAACCGCTGCCCAGTTCTACCAGCGGGCCTCCCTCGCATAAGGTCGCCAATTCGGGCGCAAGCTCAGCCAGAATTGCGGCTTCGGCCCGCGTCTGGTAATACTCGGGCAATGCCGTAATGCTTTCAAAGAGCATCGCGCCGTACGGATCGTAGAAATACGCGTACGGCAACATGCGGCGCCGAGCCTCCAAGCCTTCCGCCACTTCAAGCGCCATTCTGGCATCCAGGTCTTGATGCAAAACATTGAAAACCTGGACACCCGGTTGTGCTTTCAGCAAGAAATCGGACACTTCTCGCCGCAAATCGGTTAACGCCGGATACTGCATGCCAGCCCCCATCAACACCCGCATTATGGAAAGAAAATAATCCGTCCCGCAATTCGACAGCCGGATATTTTTGGAGGCCGCGATTAGCCAGCTGATGGATAGAAACCGTCAAGACTTACACTCGGGCAGCTACCAATATTTTATTCTCTCAATCCAATCTCCGCTAGAGACAGGCTCTCCCCATGCTTCCTCCAATAATTCAACCACCTCGGTATCTGTCGTCTGGGGAAAATCCGCATACCATCGGCTGACGGCATCAAACACCTCTGGCGCTTCCAGGCAAACCAGTTCATCCACCTCATGCCGCAACACCGAAACCGTGCTTCGCGGGCCCACCGGCACCGCCAGAACGATTTTGCCCGCCCCCATCGCTTTCACCGTCTGAATCGCCGACGCCGCCGTCGAACCGGTCGCCAGGCCATCATCAATGATAATCACTGTTTTTCCCGCCAAATCAGGAAACGGACGATCCCCCCGAAACAATCGCAACCGACGGTTCAATTCCGTCGCCTCATGCGCAATACAATGCGTCAGTTCCTCCGCGCCAATGCCTAGCTGTTCGATCAGTTCACGGTTCAACACCGTACTCCCATCCGGCCCAATCGCACCCACCGCCAGCTCGGGCTGCATGGGCGCGCCAATTTTTCGAACCACCAGCACATCCAAGGGCTTTTCCAAGGCTTTGGCCACTTCGGCCCCCAGCACCACGCCACCGCGCGGCAGCGCCAGAATCATGCAATCCTCCCGTGCGTAGGGCATCAACATCCTGCTAAGTTGCCGTCCTGCATCCAGTCTGTCCCGAAAGGCCATCAGTCGTCCCCCCTCTTTCAACCCTCGTGCTTGTACCTGCACAAGGGTATTCTATCAAGGCGAACTTCCAGGACAATTCACCATCGCGGCACCCGTTAGGCAAACAAGGCTAAGTGTCCAGCTTCACCAGCATCTCGGCAACACTGGCGCCTAAGCGTTCGATTTTCTTCTGCTGTCCGGCATCCTTCAGGGTGCCATCCTCCAGAAATGCCTCATGCGCCTTGGAAACCGCTACCTGATCCGGCAGCACAATCACCCCGATATTTCCCAGAATGGATCGCAGCGGTATCAAGCCCCGCAAACCACCCAACGCGCCCGGCGACGCACTCATCAGTCCCGCCACTTTCCCGCGGAATGCAATCAGAGACGGCTCACCCTCTGTTTCCGTTCGGGACGCCCAGTCAATCGCGTTTTTCAACACAGCAGAAATTGAACTGTTGTACTCCGGCGAAGCGATCAACAGGCCTTGGTGGGCAACCAGCAGATCTTTGAATTTTTTGGCGTTCACCGGCAAGCCTTCACGGTCTTCCAGATCCCCGTCGTATAGCGGCATCGGCAAATCCCGCAAATCAACAAGCGTGACTGCCGCACCTGCCGCTTCAGCCCCCCGTACCGTAAGTTTCACCAGCTTTTTATTATAGGAATCGGTGCGCGTGCTACCTGCAAACGCCAAAATTTGGGGTGGATTGGGACTCATCCTGAAGCCTCTCTCAATACGCTCACAATAAAACTACCCTACACCATACCGCAAGCCGGTGTTGCTTTCCAAAAGAACCCGTTTTCTCTACAATAAAACCATCGAGGGCAAAGCAATCCAGCTTAGTATTCTTAAATTTGTATTTTTAACGTGGGGAACAGTCAGCATGCCGATTCAAAACGCAGGACCGACTCAAAACACAGGCGGACTCTTTCGAGATTTTCCGAGCGCCAGACAAGCCGGAGCCTTTCAGCGGGTCAGCGATATCCAAACCAGAACCCGCCAGGCTGGTTTTGACTCGGGTTATGGATGGGGGCAGTTTGACAGCGTTTATCGGCACCTCAAGCGCGAGGTTCGCGAGTTCGGCGAGAGCGTGACCCGGCATGAGACGCCTGCCCGGCAACTGGACGAGCTGGGCGATGTCCTGTTTATCGCCAGCGCCCTGGGCGAAATGCAGAATCTGAACCCGGAGCGCGCACTCCACAAGGCCAGCGATAAGTTTGTTCGGCGCTATAAGGCCGTCGAACAGTTGATCCATGAGAAATGGGGCAATAAACCTTTCTCGGCGCTCCCGGCAGCCGAAAAACGACGGCTGTGGACGGAAGCCAAGTATCGGCTTGCCGCCAAAGCGAGCCGTTGATCTTCATGCTGACTTATAGCAGCATGAAGAGAATGACGACCTTTTAGGCGCTGAAGCATTGACGCAATGTGGCTACGGAAAATCGCTTCAAGAACCGGTAAGAGCAGACGTTCCTTGTGAAATTTACGAAGGCGCTTCCAGGCTGGGCGGGCGAATCTTCACAAACCCAGTCTTCAATAACCACGATATGTCCTGTGAACTGGGCGGCGAACTGATTGACACGGGGCATGAGGATATTATCGACATCCGCAGTAAAGATGAATTGAACGGCGCCGAAAGCGGCAATAGTGCGGCGGCTCAAATCATCCGCGAGCGGGCAAACACGGCTGCTTTTGCCAAAAAGTAAAACACCCAGTCATCATAAAACTGCCCGGCGAATCAGCATCACTCGGGCAGTTTGCATAAGAGCGTTATTTTCATTCATCCGTTTTCACTCACTTTTCTTCACTTCGATCCGTTTACGGGCAGCTTCTTCCGTCTTCGGGATTCGCAACGCCAAAACGCCATCCTTGAAATCGGCGGTGGTTGCTTCACCCTTCACGTACTCCGGCAGCGGAATCCGACGCATGAAGCTTCCATAATGGAACTCGCTCCGGTGAAACTGCTTCTCATCCTGCACGGCTTCCCGTTGGGTTTCACCAGAAAGCACCAAGGTGTCGCCAACCATTTCAACCTGGATGTCTTCCGGCTTCAAGCCTGGCAGGGCCGCGCAAACAACCACCTCTTTATCCGTTTCCGAAACCTCAATCGGCGGAAGCCACTCCGCTCTTGAAGTCGCAGGAAAATCAGCTTTCGAAAACGAGGATTTCATCGTCGGCATCCGCATTTCTTCGCTGAAGTCGGCAAAAAGGCGATCAATCTGCTCCCGGATTTCAGACAGTGGACTCATGTAACTCAGCGACATAATCCGATCATCTCCTTTCCTGAAAATACATAACCTGATGCGATTTTAACCAAGATGCCACTCCTAAAGTGTGACATAGAGCGGTAAATTATAAATCGCGCAAACGGCTATTAGGCATACGGCCTATCAACGCAGCTATCAACACGTCCTACCGAATGACGAGAATGTTGTGGCGGTCCCAATGCAGCAGTTGCGAGCTGACACTGCCCGTCAGCCAAGCCAAAAAGCCTTTCTTGTTATGCGATCCCACCACAATCAAATCCGGGTCTTCCAACTCCGCCAGAGAACCCAGCTCCGTTGCAGGCGATCCCACTCGCTTTCTGAATTGAATATGTTGCACACCGCTATCTGCCATCACAGACTCGACCATCTCGAACAGCATTTCGACATTGGCATCCACGGCCCGGTCGAGAACCTCCTGGTTCACAAACGGAGCCAATACCGCATTGTCCTGATAAATCGGACTCTGAACACTGGCCAGCATCAAATTCATTCGATCTGTCCGAATCAGAGTCGACAATTTACGAGCAGCCGTCATGGTGGCATCCGAATGATCTACGCCAAACAGCACTCTCAGGGCAGCATCATTTCCTTTAGGCAATGATTTCCGAAACAACAGAACCGGCACAGGCGCGACCATAGCCAACAGGGTC
>CAZXUP010000030.1:12703-16035 GCA_964643815.1 uncultured Vampirovibrionales bacterium | reverse complement strand
TACAGCCATGTTTTCCCCCAGCCTCGGGATTTCCAGGATTTTGGCGATGGGAAAGCCATCCCGCTCGATTTCGCTCAGGGTTCGCCCATAGCGCTCATCCAGATGCGATCCGGACACATAGAGCGCCACGTCAAAGGTCGGGCTCTGGTGAAGCGCCCGGATAACAGGATAGAGAAGTCCGTATTCGGCCCGAGTGCCGGTAAAAACGCCTATTTTTTTACGGAGGCTTGTCACGGTGTTGCTTTCCACGATGCTGGCCTGGAATTCAGGGGGCATGCTTTCTGGGGCCATTGGGGTCCATATTACTTCAAAAAGGATAGGTTTCACCCCCTCTTTTTGTTATGATAACAACCCGAGAAACGATCCCATTGTCTAACCACTGTCCGCAATCCCAGGTTTATGCCTTGATGAGCAGCTTTCGATCGGCTTTATTACCCCCTGGTAAAACACTTTCGGATGCGCTGGAGAACATGAACGCCAGCGGCAGCCGTGCCGTGCTGGTAGTAGATGGTCAGGATAGCCTGCTTGGGCTGATGACCGACTTTGATATCCGGTCTGCCCTGATGAAAGGGTTGACGTTGGATGCCAAGGTGGAGGCCGTGATGAACCCAACCCCCAAGACGGGCTTGGTTGGGCAGCCATTGTCTGAATATCGGGACGTGATGGTAAAGCACGGGAACGAGTGCTTGCCGGTGGTGAATGCGCAGAATCGGGTAGTGGACTTGATTTTGCTGCGTGATTTTGTGGAAAAAGACAGCCTGTTAAGCCCCATTGTCATTATGGCGGGCGGCAAGGGCAAGCGGTTGTGGCCGTTGACGGAAGAGACCCCAAAACCGCTGCTGCCGGTAGCCGAGCGTCCGATGCTGGAGCACATCCTCAATCATGTCAGCGCGCAAGGCTTTCAAAACCTGTGGGTCTCCACGCATTACAAGTCCGAGCAGATTGAAAGCTTTTTGACTACATCGACTCCGGCGGGGCTGGATGCGAAAGTCATCAAGGAAGAAAACCCCTTGGGAACGGCGGGCTGCCTGAAAGCCTTGCAGGCGAAAGAGCCAGCGGGAAATGACGAGCCTGTTTTTATCATGAATGGAGATATTTTGACCCGGTTGGATTTTCAGGCCATGCTGGATTGGCATCGGGCGCATGGCAACGTGCTGACGTTGGCTTGTCGTCAATATGCGGTGGAGATTCCTTACGGCATTCTGGACACCGAGGGTCAGCGGTTGGTAGGCATTCAGGAAAAACCGCGCAAGGTGTACAACATGAACGCAGGCATTTATTTGCTGGAGCGTGAGGTGCTGGACTATATTCCGGAAAATACGCATTTTGATATGACCGATCTGATTGATGCATTGTTGCTGGCAGAGCGTACGGTGGGCACCTTCCCGATTTCCGAATCCTGGATTGATATTGGGCAGCACGAGGATTATGAGCGGGCCAATCAGGACGCGGATCATTTTCTGCCCCGGGAAGCCCGTGTGTAAGGAGCGGTATGACGAGTACAGCCGTTACGCACAATATTCCGCTATCCGAGCCGACACTGGAGGCCAATGCGTGGGCCTATGTAAAAGATGCGCTGGATTCCGGTTGGGTGTCATCCTTGGGGCCTTACGTCGATCGCTTTGAGCGGGAGATGGCGGCCGTGTTTGGCGTGACGCGAACGGTCGCGACCGTAAACGGCACGGCGGCCCTGCATATTGCCTTGTTGCTGGCAGGCGTACAACCGGGCGATGAAGTGATTGTTCCGAGTATGACGTTTATCGCCACGGTCAACGCCATCCGGTACGCGGGCGCTGTTCCGGTTTTCTGGGACAGCCGGGCCAGCCACTGGAATGCGGATGTGGCAAAGCTCGAATCACTCGTCACCCCAAAAACCAGGGCTATTATGGTGGTGCATTTATATGGCGCGCCGGTGGACATGGAGCCGGTTTTGGATGTGGCCCGGCGGCATCAACTTAAAATGATTGAAGACGCGGCGGAAGCCCTGGGGGCCTCCTGGCGTGGGCAGCCGTGCGGCAGCATCGGCGATATCGGGTGCCTCAGCTTTAACGGCAATAAAGTCATGACAACCGGCAGTGGCGGTTTAATCATCAGTCGCGATGCAGACTTGATGGCGCGCGCGCATTATTTAATCAACCAAGCCAAAGATGATTCGCTGACGTTTACGCACAACGAAGTGGGCTATAATTATCGGCTCACCAATGTGCAGGCGGCGTTGGGCGTGGCGCAACTGGAAAGCCTGCCGAAATTTCTGGCGCGAAAACGGGAGATTGCTGAGCGGTATCAAGCGGCGTTTGAGAATCATCCGGCGTTGCAATTGTTTGAGGCGCCGCCCGATGCAGAGAGTTCATTCTGGTTGTATGGCGCTGCTTTAAACCCCGAGCGTCTGCCACATAAAACATCGCTCGATCTGGTCCATGCCTTGAATGCATTGGGCATTCAATCGCGGCCATTTTTTAAGCCGATGCATTGTCAAAAACCGTTTCAACCGTTTGCTAAAAATCTGCTCCCCTATGCCGAACAATGGCATCGTTTGGGTTTTAATCTCCCCAGTTCACCGTCGCTAAAACCAGCAGAGCAAGAGAGGGTTATTCAATCTGTATTGAATGTGCTAGGGCAATGGAATGCTAAGGATGAGTAATCAAAATAATCCACCGCAAACTGTTGCGCTGATTCCCGCGCGGGGTGGTTCCAAGGGCTTGCCCGGCAAAAATGTGCGTTTGCTGGCGGGTAAGCCGATGATTGTGTATACGATTGAAGCGGCGTTCAATTGCCCGTCCATTGATGCGGTGGCTGTCTCGACGGATGATGCCGCGATCCGCGTGGTGGCTGAAGCGGCAGGTGCGCAGGTGATTGATCGTCCCGATGCCTTGGCGACGGATACCGCCGGTACGCTGGATGTGGTTCGGCATTTTCTGGATGTGTATCAAGCGCAGCATGGCAGTTGGCCACAAACGCTGGTGTTGCTGCAACCCACCTCGCCGTTGCGTAATGCGCAGCATATACAAGATGCCTTGGTGCAGTATTCTGTATTCCCGCAGTCGGCATCGCTGGTCAGTGTCGCCCCCACGAAGCCCGTTGCCTGGCAAGGTACGGTCGATGAGGCGGGGTGCTTTCATGCGAGACAAGAAATTGACTCAAGCAAAAACCGACAATTGGAAGAAAAAAATTACGTGTTGAATGGGGCGATTTATTGCGCGCCACCGCAACGGTTTTACGAAGGCAAGTTGATGCAGGCGCCGGTGGCTGCTTATCTCATGTCGCCGGAAGCATCGGTGGATATCGATACGCTGGCGGATTTTCGTTTGGCGGAAAGTTTGCTGACAGAACAG
>CAZXUP010000030.1:6295-12693 GCA_964643815.1 uncultured Vampirovibrionales bacterium | reverse complement strand
ATGCGCAAGTGTTGTGGTCAGCGTGGTGGGCGTTGCCGAAACCAAAGCCCGAGTTGATCGGTTGGCTGGAAACACCGGATTATCAAGGGGCGGACGTTTTATACGACTTGCCTGTTTTTCGACAGGATGAGGCTGGACTGCTTGCGCTGGGAGCGTTGAATGGTACGGGGTTTTATTTTGGCGTTGGCATGGTGAAAGCGATGCCGCGGCGCTGGAAAATTTATGACGCGCTGTGCGCAACGGGTTTGCTACCGCAGACCTTGATTCATCCGGCAGCCGTTGTTGCGGCTGAAGCTGTGATTGCCCCAGGTTGTTATGTGGGGGCGGGCAGCATTGTCCAGCCGTTTGCGCATATTGGTACGGCGGGCATTATCAATACGGGCGCAATTGTGGAACATCATGCGCAAATTGGTTGCAATGTGCATGTGGCTCCGGGTAGCGTGCTGTGCGGCCATGCGTCGGTGGGTGATCATAGTTTGGTCGGTGCAGGCAGTACGGTGATTCAGGAAGTGTTGATTGGCTCAAACGTGACGATTGGGGCTGGAAGCGTCGTACTGGCTTCGGTTCCCGATCATCAGGTTGTTGCTGGTAATCCCGCACGGCTTATCGAGAAAGCAGGAGTGGTTTAAAGATGCCGGCGATTTTTGATCAAGAGAAAACATGGATTATTGCTGAAGCCGGCGTCAACCATAACGGTAGTATGGAGCTGGCAAAACACCTGATTGATGGGGCGAAAAAAGCCGGTGCGGATGCGGTGAAGTTTCAGTTGTTCGATCCTGAAAAACTCACCAGCAAAGCGGCTCCACTGGCGGCATATCAAGTAAAAAACCAGCAGAATGCCACGACAGATTCACAACAAGAATTGTTAAAAGCACTCGCGTTGCCACCAGAAACATTTCGGGAATTGCAACAGTATGCGGTGCAGCAAGAAATTTTATTTTTATGCACGCCCTTTGATGAGGGTTCAGCCCGGTTTTTGCATGAGGAATTGCAATTGCCGTGCCTGAAAATTTCATCCGGAGAACTGACGAACCTGCCGTTTCTGGAAATGCTGAGCGGCCTGAACACACCGATCCTGTTATCAACCGGCATGGGCACCTTGGATGAAGTGCATCAAGCGGTTGCCGCGCTTCGAAAAATGCATCAGGCACCGCTGGGTTTGTTGCACTGTGTCAGTTCGTATCCGGCGCCGGTTGAAGCGGTTAATTTACGCGCGATGAAAACGCTGCAACATGCGTTTCCGGATTGCGTGATTGGATACTCCGATCACACGCTGGATAAGCATGTGTCGTTGGCCGCTGTGGCCTTGGGTGCGCGCATCATCGAAAAGCATTTTACGCTGGATACCACATTGCCGGGCCCGGATCACAAGGCCTCTTTAACCGTGGATGAGTTGACGTTGATGATTCGCCAGATTCGTGAGATTGAACACGCGTTGGGGGATGGTATCAAGCGGCCCCAGTCCTGTGAAATGGATTGTATTGCCGTGGCCCGGAAAAGCCTGGTGGCGGCGCGTGATTTGCCGGCAGGTCATGTGTTGCTGGCTGAAGATATTGTGATTAAGCGTCCGGGGACGGGTATTGCACCGGCCCGGCTTGGGCAGTTGATTGGCGTCCGCCTGCCGATGGCTGTTTCGCAAGATGCGTTATTGCCGACAGACTTGTTAGCGGCCTTGGCTCGACACTAAACAAACGAGGTTTCTTGCGCGGACAACGAAGCGACCGGCTTTTTGCTGTGCCGCAATTCATACAGGGAGGCAAGCCCGCCCGAGGCTAAGATGAGGGTATAGGGGATAATCTGGAATGAATAGCGTTCGCTGGCAACGGCGACCAAAAAATGAAATGGAAACCAGATGGCTAAAAATAAAGTGATCACGAGTAAGCCTTCACGCAAAGCCGGATTGTGATTGATGCGCCTGAAGCCCAGCAGGCCGAGTGGAGATAGAATCAATAAAACCCGCCATGGATGGGTGGAAATTTCGCTGAGCCGCCGCTCCAGCTTGTTGCCGGGTTTGAAAATTTTGGAACCTTGAATCGACCACAATACACCCGTCTTGGAGCCCCAGATAATTTGCGGCAGTCGATGAAAACCGGACACGACATATTTCACCGGATCTTGCTGGATGATCTTGAGTGATTCTTCCCGCAATACCTGAAACCCGCGTAATCGTCCTGCGACCGAGTTGTCTTTGGCTGCTTTTTGATATTTGTCGTAATACGGTAAATCGCTGATTGTGGTAACGCTGCCACCGGTTTCGTATTGTGTCGCAAAGGCGAGCCAGAGTTCCTCGCCAAAAAAAAGTTTGGGGACGCCCGTGATGATGTACTGATGAGTGAGCCATGTGGATATCAATAGACCGGCTGTGAGAACCATGGCCGCACACCCGCGCAGTGTCGTTTTAAGCTGGTCCCGGCGTGTCAGGAGGCTGACAAGAGGGATCAGGATCAACAGTAACAGCGATGTCGAGCGAATCAAAACAGCCCCGTACATCAGGATGCCGAGCCCTGCCCAAACCCACAGCGGGTGTGTTTTGAGTTGCTGGGTCTGGAGGAAGCCCCATAAGATGACGAGGCTATATGTCACGGCCGGAATCTCAGAAGCCATCAGCGCGGTATACGTGACCAGTTGAGGCAGAATCGCCGCCAGGCCGGTTGCAAGCCAGGCTGCGGTCTTGCCGAATAATTCCCGCGTGACCTGAAACAGTACCAGGAGAAATAAAACGCTGAACAGGATATTGAACACCCAGCCGGTTGTGAGCGAGGGGCCCAACAGCATGATGGCAAACGTGTATAGCAGCATCATGCCGGGATGCCGATCGATGAGGTTAAACTGCAAATCGCCGTGTGCAAACTGTTGGGCGCAATTCCAATAAACCCAGAAATCGCTTTGGGGTTCGGGCTGGGTTAGTATAATCCAGCCGGTTCGCAAGCCGATGGCGGTGAGCAATAGCAAACCCAACGGCCAAAGGGGTGTTTGGGTTCGAATGATTTTACGGATGAGGAATCCGCAGAACACAAAAAACACCAGCACCGAGATCAACATCAAGATCTCAGCCACCAGAATAGACTCAAACGCGTTCGCCAACATGGTAGTACTCTAGCATAAAATCAATGCAGGCTGGCCGGATGGACGTGCCGATGGTGTTGCCTGACCGGTGGATGTTACGGCGAAAGGGGAGTTGTTATGCTGGGCCGATGACACAATTGGTTGGGCTCATGAGGTCAAGGTTGCAGAAAAACAGTGCCGTGAGGCTCCCTGTGGAACCGTTGACGGTTCTTGGAGTTGTTGTTTTTGGAAGCTGTTTGGCGGTTTTAATCTCTCTGTCGGTTGTCTATTATAGGATGTTACCGGATGTGCAGAGGATGCCCCGTCTCAAGACACCGCTTTCCGTTGGGGCATTGGGCTTGAGGCAGGCAGCGCTTCGCGCGGTTGATTGTCCGGCGCTCCCCGGCGAGCCAGACCCAATGGGGCTTTACCAGGCTGTTTGGGAGAACCGGCAAACGGGTTGCTCCCTCATCAGCCGTCGCCTGGCCCGGATGTTCTATTTTACGGATCGGCAGGTTTTGCCTTCCGCGTTTCATGAAGCCTTGCTTGCGGTGCGCATTGAGCATGAGTTCGATTCGGATGCCTTGTTGTCCGTGTACCTGAGCGCTGTGGATTCGCTGCCTGTTTTGAAGCGGCCCCAGCTCCTGTCATTGGCAAGCCTGTCTGGGACAGGGCTGTCGGTTCCGCTGGATCTGACGATGAAAGCTTTTCTGAAAAATGATAGGCAGCATGTCTTGAGCCCGGAAGCGGGTAATGTACGGGTGGAAAGGACAGAAAAATCCTATGTGTCGAAATCAGGAAAGAAACCGCTGAACACTTCTGCCAAAGAGAAGCTGCCGGTTCAATCCCAGGCCACAAAGGGAACAAGGCTGTGCAAGAAACAGGCCATTGTCAGTGAGTTTGAACCCGAGCCGATGGGCGTATCGGAAAAGCCGACGCGTTGGCGAAAAACAAAGCACTGGTTTAAAAAATGCTGGCGAAAAATCAAGGCTGCCTGGGATCATCTGCCGTGAAACTGAATCAAACACCGACCCGGATGGGACGGTGCATGGTGAGATTCACGTTGTGATACAGCAGATGCAACTCTGCCATAATCTTTGATAATTCAAAATGACTTTGCGCGCGCTGATAAGCGGTTTGCCCCATCTGGACTCGCAACGGTTCGGAGAGGCTGAGTGTTTGGATGCGAGCCGCTAAAGTGTTGATATCGCCCGGCTGAACCAGAAAGCCGTTAATTCCATCCTCAACTGCATCCGGAATGCCGCCGACCGGTGTGGAAATCACTGGCAGGCCATGCGCCAAGGCCTCCAGAACGGAAATGGGTAGGCCCTCATTATAAGAAGGCAGCAGGAGAACCTGGCTGGCCTGGAAGATGGTGTCTTTTTCTGCGCCGGATACCCAGCCGTGGGCGATGATGCGATCCGACACACCCGCTTGTTGAATCGCTTGCTGAACCTGTTCCAACTCACCGTCACCATAGAGGTGAATCATGCTTTGCCTGGGCGGTAACAGGCGGGCGGCTTCAATCAGATCGTAAACACCCTTGCGTTGACACAGTCGCCCCATAAATAACAAATGGATTGACGATGTTTTTTGTATTGCGGGTTTTTGTAAAACCGTCGGATTATAAAGGACGTGTGCCTGGATGCCCGTTATTTCTTGAATATGCTTTTGGCAAGCCTGGTTCAGGCAAAGTACCTCATCCGCATTAAAAAACATGCGGTGAAGCAGCCGACGCATCCAGCCTGAACAACGTTGATAAAACACGACAAATTGAGCGCCATGAAAATGGACGATGGTTTTTTTGCCTAGCACTCTGGCTGTTTGCAGCACCAGAAATTTCCGAAGCAGGCTGCCCCTAATGGCCAGATGAATATGCACAATGTGAATGGATGGGGTTGTCAACAGCATCCACCAATAGCGGAGATAAAAAACAAAAAACCAGAGGACTCGCCAGATAATCGAGCCGTCCGTGGTGGAGGCCAGAAACTGGTTTTGCTTGAACAGCCCGGCTTGCTGATACATCTTGAGTACGGAGGCGATGCCTCCCTTGGCGTTTAAATCCGGGCCAATCACAAGTACGGTCATGGTGGTTTCCGTTTCACTTATCCGATGGAGATAAGGCTAGGAGTATCCAAAGACGCTGTTTTCAGAATATTTTCCACCATGTGTGCATACGATAATCCCATGGCCTGAACCTGCGCGGGGAAATTGGCATGGGCGGTCAACGCGGGGAGCGTATTGATTTCCAGAATATAAAAGCCGCCATGCCCATCCAGAATATAATCGGTTCTGGAGAGCCCTCTGCATCCCAATGAGCGATGCGCTGCCAGGGTGGTTTCCTGAATGGCGGAGGTGAGTGTCGGAGGAAGCTCAGCGGGGCACACAAAATCCGTCTTTCCGGACAGATACTTGGCGTCATAATCGTACCAGCCGTTTTTCGGAATCATCTCCCGGATGGGGGTTACGGTGGGCTTTCCGTCGATATCCAGCACCCCGACGGTCAAATTCCGCCCCGACACATAGGGCTCGATCATGACCTGGGTGTCCAGGCGAAATGCTTTTTCCAGGGCGCGAGTCAACTCCTCAGTCGTGTGAACGATGGAGATGCCGATGCTGGAGCCTTCGCAAACCGGTTTGACAACAGCCGGTAGAACCCCTTCATAGACGGGATGACGATCTTCCGGAGAATACAGGGTGACCGATGGCAGAACGGGAAGCCCCGCTTCGGAAAGCAGACGTTTTGTGAACGTCTTGCTCATGCCGATGGCGGAAGCGGCGACTTTGCAGCCGGTGTAAGGAATCCCCATAATTTCCAGCATTCCCTGGATGCAGCCGTCTTCGCCGTATTTGCCCAGCAGGGCCAGATAGGCGTATTCCACTTCCAGCTCACGCAATCGGATGTCGATGTGGCGATCCATGTCAATCAAAAAAACGTTTTGATAACCCAGCGATGAGAGCGCCTGGTAGCATTGAATGCCGTACTCCAGAGATGCTTCCCGCTCGGAGGATAGTCCTCCGTAAATAACGGCAATGTGGCTTGTTTTGCTGATTGGACATTTCATCATGTTTGCCTCATCGATTTCACACTTATGTTGACAGGCTGAAGAGCACCTATTTATAACTATCCGTACTTCAGAAGGTTTTTCCATTCCCTAAGCGGCTAAGCCATGCCAGCAGCGATGTGTTTTCGTGCTCTTGCAAAAAAGCACATCGGCCTTGTGAAGGGTGATGTGCTTTAAAGCAATTCCGTGTGAATTATTGTGCCGGTTCGGGCTGAACCGGTTCGATGGCTCGTATGGGTTCTCCTGCTTTTGGAACGGCTGTGCCGTACCATTGGTTCTCCAGGGTCT
>CAZXUP010000030.1:0-6285 GCA_964643815.1 uncultured Vampirovibrionales bacterium | reverse complement strand
AGGGTCTGAAGCTTGTTAATTTCTTGCTGGTTGACGTCGATGATGTTTTGCGCCAGCTTTTTCAACTCGGGACGGGTTGCCTTTTGCAGGGCATCCTGGGCAAGTTGAACGCCGGATTGGTGGTGTTGAACCAGGGTGTCGATAAACCGTTGATCATATTGCGTGTCGGCTTGCCCCAGTTTTTGCATCATCAGGTTTTGGCATCCTGCCATGGTTGTGGCATCGGTGCCACGCACCATCGCGGTACCCCGTTCTTGTGCTTCATCGGTCATGCTGCGCAAGTCACTTTCTGTCCGGTTACATCCGCCCAGAAAAAAAGAACCGGCCAGCAAGCTTGCACACAGAAAAGAAGTTAGTTTGATTGAATTCATCGGTAAGCCCTCCTCCATCAGGACAGGGGTCATCATAGCGAGTCAACTGTTTGTCTCAATTGCCTGATCGGTTATTTCTCTGATGAGCCGTGAGAGTGCGGTTTAGACCATTGGTTTTGGCCACCCTAATGTAAGACATAAAGAATGGAAGATAAAAAATAGCCGCCCGGGTAATTTTGTTTTAATAATAAAATTTGTACAATAAACATATTGTGAGGGTCGAAAGATCCTTGCGAAAGCCCCTCCCGGGGAAACCTGGGAGGGGTCTTTTTTGTGGTGTTATTTCTTGATGATGAATCTGTGTAGGACTGCGAAAACAGCGGCGGCTCAGTGACCCAGCTTGAGTTCTGCTGCGGAGCCATACCAGCCGCAGTCATGACATCGTACTTCCGTTTCCACGTTAATGGTCACTACCATCCCGGCGTCCGTGTCGCTGGGGGTGAGATTTGGCAGTGATAGATTACTTCGGCCACAAGCAGGACACTTGTAAATAGGCATTGGGGACCGCTCCATCATTCAGCCGTATTATTCATCGTCAAGACTGTTTCTGCAATTCCCGGATAGACGGTGAGCAATATTTAAAAATCGCGACAAGACGCACTGCCTGGGGAATGGATTTGGGTGCGGAAAGCGTTTATCATCCGAGAGGTTGCTGAACTCAGATTGAGCAGGGAGGCCTGATATGGTGGATTCGTTATTTGCAGAGGAGTCCCGTTTGAGAGAGCGTTGGGGGTGGTTGATGGCGCTGGGCGTTGCAATGGTTGCCTTGGGTGCGATTGCAGTTGGCAGTGCGGTTCAGGCTACGTTTTTAACGGTAGGTGTTTTAGGCGCGTTGTTGATTGCGGGAGGCGTTGTTCTCGCCATTCATGCGTTTGAATTGCGAAAGCAGGGTGGGTTTGTCATGAGCTTGTTTTTGGGAGTGCTCTATGTTTTGGCGGGCATTGCGCTGATCAGTTCTCCGGTGTTGAGCGCCATGACCATTACGCTGGTGATGGGGATTCTGTTTGTGGTGAGCGGCGTCTATCGTGTGATTTCCGCTGTTGTAAAGCGGTTTGAACATTGGGGATGGTATCTGGTGGGCGGCTTGGTGACATTACTGCTGGGTTTGATGCTTTGGTTGCAATGGCCGGTTTCTAGTTTGTATACCCTGGGTGTATTTCTGGGTGTTGATTTGATGCTGATTGGCTGGACATTGGTTGCATTGGCCTGGCATCTCCATCAGCCCAGGGTGGAAACCTCCTCACGCGTCTAGAATTGGCTTTTGAGTAAGCTATTGGACGGATTGTGTTTTGATGCTAAAATTGCTCAGTAATTGAGTTGGTTTGCAGTGGTGTGATTGAACAGGCTGCCATCAGCGTGCCCAGCCGGAAAAAGTAAAAAGGCGATGTTGGGCTTTTATTCTGGAATCAATCAAGGAGAGTAGTTTTATGCAAAAATTTCATTTGGAAGATCCGATGGGTAAAGTGATTCTCGGGGTTCAAAAATTTCAGGCTGAAATATACAAAGACAAACAGGCGCTCTTCCAAACGCTTGCAAAGCGGCAAGACCCTAAAATCCTGTTTATTACCTGTTCCGATTCCAGAATTGACCCGAGTCTGATCACGCAAACGGGTCCGGGTGATATGTTCCTGATCCATAATGCCGGTAATATTATCCCACCCTATGGTACGCCGTATGGTGGAACCGCCGCTTCCATCGAGTATGCGGTCGCCGTGCTGGACGCTCAGCACATTATTGTGTGCGGACACGGTGAATGTGGTGCGATGAAAGCGCTTCTGAATTTAAAGTCGGTTGAGGCGAATCCGATTATCAGGCAATGGCTATCTTACGCGGAGACGTCCCGTGCCATTATCGAAGCGGAAGAGGTGGCTGATGATGATGAGCGATTGCAGCGGTGCATTGAACGCAACGTTCAGGTTCAACTGGCGCATTTGCAGATGATTCCATCTGTGGCGGCCAAGCTGGCTTCGGGCAATTTGAGCCTGCACGGCTGGGTCTATCATATTGAATCCGGTGAGATTGACGTGTTTGAGCCGGAGGCCCAACGATTTACCTCTTTTGCAGAGGCTTATGGCTTGCACTCGTCGTTGGTGACTTGAACGGGCGCCTCTTTAAGAAGGCTATTTTTTCCCTGTTTTTGGATTGAAGCTGGCGAGCTTTCGGCCCGGATTCTCCCGGCTGACAGGTCTTCGTTCAGTATCGGGGACAATCCGTTCGATGCCACGTCCCAGAAGCTCCAGCAAATCGGTGGTGGTGATGATGCCCACAAGACGATCACGCTCCCGGTCTCGTTCCACAATGGGCAAGCAGCCGATGGTTTGCCCGCGCATGAGGTTGGCTGCTTCTCTGACGGTTGTGTCCGGACTGGCAGTGACGATGGGTGTTGTCATGATGTCCTGAACCAGGATCTCCCGTTGTATTCCGGTTTCAAAAGGCCGCAAATCGCGCTCGGAAACAACCCCGGCAATCGTGCGGCCATCCATCACAACCAGATGACGGATTCGGTGCTGGTGTAATTTATCGGAGGCAACCTGTACGGTTTCCGTACTGGCAATGGTTTCGACATCGGTAATCATGAAATCTTGCAGACGCATGGCGGAGCTCCTGTTTTTAAAATGGCAACCCGGTTGGGATGTGGTTCTCTAGGGGCCATTATCTTCTTTTGCAGCCGGAAAAAAATTGCCTCCGAGCGGTATAGACGCATTGCCGATTTGGCTAATAGAGATATTGGAGAGCTTGCTATACACTGCTTGCTCAACAGGCTACCGGACCCAATCTGAACGCCGGGCTGCTTGTGATGAAATCGATCGAATGAGAGGTTTTGTGTGATGGCTCGGTGTGATGAACAGGGAGCGCCGGTTTTGGAATGACAAGCGATACAGAGCAAGCTTGCACGTTGAAAGTCGCCATCATTCTGGATTCTTGTTCTGTTGCGGCATGGAAAGAGCAGGCGCTTCGGGAAATACTGGCACTCGATTTTGTAGACTCGACATTGATTTTGATCAAGAAACCTTGGCTGGACAGGTTACTGGCATCTTTGTGGAGCCTGAGCATTCCCCTTTTTTTGTATCAATGGCTTGATTTCCGGGTTTTTCGCAAAAAGTCCAAGCCTGCCAACGCCTTTCAAAAAGTGAGTATCGAGTTGACGGGTGTGAAATATTGTCATCTGGAACTGGCGGCTTCGTTTGATATGGAGCGGCCGTTGTTAAATACGGTTGGACAGGATGTGATTGTCGATTTAACAACCGATTTTGATGTGTCGAAGTGGCGGGATATTCCGGCTTTCGGAATCTGGTCGGTTGTTCATGGAGATGCACGGCAATATGCCGGGACACCGCCCATGTTTTGGGAGATTTACCACAATGCCACGACATCGGGCGTGACACTGCAGAGCGTTAGCCAGGCGTCAAATCGGAGTCATGTCTTATACCGATCCTACTCAAAAACGCATCCGTATTCGTTATTTTTAAATCGAAACGAGGCGTATTGGAAGTCCAGTGCATTGATTGCCAGACGCTTGTCTGACTTGTATTCCAAAGGCTGGGAGGCGTTAAAGGCCTTAGACACGTATCGAGAGCCAGTCAGCCGGATGCCAATGTTTTCAGGGCAGCCGAACGGGCTTCAGATGCTGAAGTACCTGGGGCGTATTCTGGTGAACTATGTCGAAGATCAGAAAGACCGTAAGCTGAAACGTTATCAGTACGCCATTGCCTATAAGGAAAAAAGCCATGATTCCCTGGATAAAAGTATTCTGGAGTATCAACTGATTTCACCGCCAAAATCGGCGTTTTGGGCAGACCCGTTTCTGATCAAAGTGAAGGGGAAAAACTATATTCTGTTTGAAAATTATAGTTTCAGCGATAAAAAAGGCGTGATCTCGTACTTGAATTTGTCGGAGACAGGAACCGATAAAATTCCGGAGTTGGCTCTGGAGCGGGACTATCATTTATCCTATCCGTTTTTGTTTGAGCACCGGGATGAAATCTACATGATTCCGGAAACCTCTGAAAACCGGACGATTGAGCTATACCGGGCAGTTCAGTTTCCGGATCAGTGGGTTTTGGAAAAAGTACTGATGCACGATGTGGACGCCCATGACGCTACGTTGTTTGAACATAATCAAACGTTCTGGTTATTTGTGAATATCGCCAATCAAGGTGGCTCTCTGAATGATGAGCTGTTTCTTTTTTATTCGAAATCGCTGTTTGGCGAATGGCAGGCGCACCCCAAAAATCCGATACTCTCAGATGTGTCTTTGGCGCGATCGGCTGGGAAGCTGTTCTCTCATAATGGCCGGATTATCAGGCCAAGCCAGGATTGTTCGAAGCGTTACGGGTACGCACTGAATTTTAATCATGTACAGCAATTAACGGAAACGGAGTATCAGGAAACCTTGCTTTATAAAGTGACGCCAGATAACCTGAAGGATTATTGTGGCGTACACACGTATAACAGTAACGACGATTTTGAAGTGATTGATCTGGCTCGATTCGTTCCTCCCAAGCATGCAAGACGAACGATTCCGGATGCCGCTCTAAGGTCACTTGGGCCGGATGTGGGCATGATTACGCTGAAAACGACAAAAAAAGATGTACTTCACACAATGCATTAAGGCTTTATTCTGTCACGGAATTGTTTGAGAAGCGTTTTGAGCATTTCATCAGAACGCCATAGCCAAAAGGCCCAGTGGTTTTTAAACAGTTGGACATTCCATAATTCATGGCGTTCTCTGGCCCAGATATTTTTATAAGGCTCTTCCCCTCGGCCAAACTCAAACCGGGCTCTGTGTTTTTCAATGCTATCCCGAATCAGCATTTCCATGTGCAAAATGCCGGGGCTATATTCGGCATAAGCCGGGTTATATGTGGTGATGTAAGTTATCAAGTCATTATTTTGCAGAAAATTAAGTTGATAACTAAGAGTTGCCTGCCCTGCTTTTAAAATGGAAAAAACCATACGGGGTGTTTTCGGATAGGTTGTGTTGGCGGATTGGTTGAGCAGATCCTGGTAAAACCGGGATAGCATGCCGTGTTGTGCAAACAGGCTTTTCTTGCCGCGACTGTTCCAGTATTGGGCATGTAACCTGAAAAACTGATGCAAGGCTTGTGTGGTTTCTGGTGATGGGGTAGTGAATTCGAGCGTGAGTGGAGCACCAACGCTTTCTTCGATTTTTTGTTGCTTGCGTTTGATTTCTCGCGCATCTTTGCGGGTGCTTTTGTCTTTGTCCCGTTCAGCATCGTATGTTGTCCTGTTGGAAGGCAGATCCAGGTAAGGCATGATGCTGGCGGGTTGAATGAAACGGTGGGAACTGTACGCGGAAAATCGTTTCAGCAGGGTGCTGGCTATGTCGTGGTCCAGGCAACATTGAAAATCCAACATGTCCCATTCGGAGCTGATTTGACGCAAGGCTTGGGCAACGCAATCCAACACGGCATCGCGATTGGCGGAGGGCGCGATAGGAATGGTGACCCAGTCGTAGATGGAAAGCTCGGTGCCGATGACTTGTAAATAACGCAGAAGACGCTGACATAAACCGTTTTTTCGTTTGACGATTTGCAAGGGCAACAGGCTGATGAGTTCATCGTGTTGGCTCCGAATAGCGATGATTCGGAGCTTTTTAGCAGGAAAGTACTTGAGCCAGGTGCTGAACCATTCGTGCCGAAGTTGAAAATGCTGAATGTCGGCTTTTTCAAGCAGTGCGTTCCATTCTGCTGTCATTGCCTCCAAGGCTTGGACCGACTGAATTATTGAGAACGTATAACGTTCGGCTCTGGCGTGGTCACCGGCTTCTTGCAACGAGTCTGTCAATATGGCGGGCATGCTCTTCCCCTCATAGGCTGGGGTTTTATTATTTCCTCAGGTGCCCCCTAGTGACAATTAGCTGCTTGGATAGGGAGCAGACGCGATTTTGAAC